>JAWKUA010000042.1 GCA_041398785.1 Planctomycetaceae bacterium
CCGGCAAACCATCTCACAATTACAAATCGAACTGCCGGCCCGTTGGGCCTTTGGCTGGGCGCGGCAGATTCCCTGGGGCGATGCCCCAGGCTGGACGAACGACCGGCCCGCTGGGCCTGAACTGCAGTTTGGTGAACGGTGCTCACATTCCGAATCAATGGCGAAACTCATGTCCGATGACATCAGCGTGCTGCTACAACGCATCAGGGAAGGTCGCGACGAAGAGGCCAGTCGGAAACTCTGGGAGGCCTACTTTGAGAAGATGACGGCAGTCGCTCGTCGCAATCTGGGGTCTCTGCCGAAACGCGTGGCGGATGAAGAAGATGTGGCGGCCAGTGCGATGCACAGCTTCTTCAAAGCGGCGGAAGGTGGTCGTCTGCAGGATCTTCAGAATCGCGATGAATTGTGGAAACTGCTGATCACGATCGTGATTCGCAAGGCCAACCGGCACAAGGAACGAGCGACCGCTTTGAAACGCGGCGGCGGCATTGTTCGCGGAGAGTCAGTCTTTGCCGCGCCGGACAGCGGTAAGTCCGCCGGTCTGGCTGGTTTTCCCGACGAAGCGTTCTTTTCTGACCTGTCGTCCGAATGCAGTCATCTGCTGAGTCTGCTGGACGACGACACTCTACGACGAATCGCGCTGCTGAAGCTGGAAGGTTACACGACTGATGAAATTGCTGCTGAGATGAATGTCGCCCGCAGCACTGTGAAACGCAAGCTGGACCGCATTCGGGAACAATGGAAGGACTGCGACTCGAATGACTGACAGCAACGTTTTTACCGGCAGCGGCGAACACTGATGCTTTCTGCACGTCTTATGCTGCCCGCGGCGGACACTGATGCTCTTCGCAACTCTAAGGCCTTCGGCCGATGAGAACATACCCTCCCGTTTCAACGGGAGGGTCGAAGTTTGATCGCCGTGCAGGCGATCAAGCGAGGGGAGGGCGTCCGCGCAACGGGAATTCCCCGTGCATGGCCCTCCCCGCGATCGAAGGCCTGAACGGCATTCGATCGGCGACCCTCCCGTCGAAACGGGAGGGTGAAGCAATTGTCGCTCTGCATTGGTAAATTCTCATCTGCCGATCGCCTTGCGGTCGCGAGCCTGAATGCCTCGTTTTTCCCCGCCCGCGGCATAACTCACGAGCCCGAACGCCTCATTCTTACCCGTGAGCGGTATCGTTCATGTGCCGGGTATGGCTGACTTTCTGCCACGCGCGACCGTCGACCATCGCGCTATGCTGCTGGCGGCGCTTGAACCACTGGTGCTGATGTCGCGTCTGGCCGCCAGCCTGACGAGGAAGTGTCGGAACCCACGCTCTCCCGGTTCACTTAGCGGGACTCCGATCCGCGTCTGGTCATCGCCCATTTCAGCAGCGGCGGAGTAATCATCGTGGTGACCATCACCATCACCACGATCGCGGCGAACGTGCCTTCACCGACGACACGGTCACCTTCCGGAGTTGTCAGCCGGCGGCCTTCGCCGGCGAAGATCAAGCCGACTTCGCCGCGCGGAATCATGCCGATGCCGACCGCCAGAGTATTCAGGCCCTTTTCCCGCACGCCCCACGCGCACACCAGCTTGCCGAGGATCGCAACAACCGTCAGCCCGCCGGCCAGAATCCACAGCAGCGAACCGCGGACTCGCGGAGTGTGAAATGTCGCAGCCGGAGCGGCGGCGGGTTCCGCTTCACCCGCCGATGTGGAATCGTGACTGCCCGGGACTTCCGTTTCCGCAGCGACGGCGTGAGCTTCCGCGGGTGGCCCAACGAACGCGTTGAAGTCGACGGCGACGCCGGTTTCCACGAAGAAGATCGGAATCAGCATCGCGGACAGCGGAGCCAGCGCGTCTTCCAGCCGCCGGTTCTTCCATTTCTCACCGACTTCCTGGTAGTGAGCACCTTCCAGAATCAACCCGGCCGCGAATGCTCCGATGATCGGCGCCAGATTCACCTGGTTGGCACCCCAGGAAAACAGAAAGCAGATGACCAGCGCGGTGGTCACCAGCAGCCCGTGTCCCCGCAGCACACTGGCGGCGCGAAACAGCAGCCGCGGCAATTGCAGATATCCAAGAATAAGCGCCGCCGCCAGAAACGCGAACGACAGGCCGATGATCTTGACCACGCTGAACACATGAAACTTCTCGCCCTCCAGAATCACGCCCGAAACAACCGCCAGCACGATCAGGCCCAGCACGTCATCAATTACCGCGGCGCCCAGAATGATTTTTGATTCGCGAGCCTGACTTTGCCCGATATCGCGCAGCACGCGAGCCGTAATGCCGACGCTGGTCGCGCACAAAGTGGCCCCCAGAAACGCGGGCACCTGCCAATGCGCCAGCGAATCACTCAACAGGAAAAATCCGACGCCGAAGCCCAGCACCATCGGAGCAATCACGCCCAGAATCGCAACAATCAGCGACGACACGCCGACCGACAGCATCTCCTTGACGCGAGATTCCAGCCCCACTTCAAACAGCAGCAGCACCACGCCGATTCGCGAAAGAATATCCAGCGTGTTTCCCGTCAGAGCATCTGCGTTGTCGGGGCTCGGCTTGAAGAAATCGAAAACGTGCGATCCGGTCAGAAACGCCCAGTTGCCAAGAATGATCCCGACCGCCAGTTCGCCCAGAACGGCCGGCATCCCGATTCGTTCGACAACGTCGCCGACGATCTTCGCCAGCAGCAGAATGATCAGGATGGCCATCAGGACTTCCGCGACCGGGTCCTTGTGGCCTCCCGAATGCTCCGCGTCCGCATGTTCCGCGTCAGAATTTTCCGCCGCCGCGTGTTCGGCATCGTCGCCCGGTGCTGCTTCCAGCTGATCCGGCGGTGCCGCGGAAATTTTTCCCTGAACAGGAGCCGCAAATGCTGCCGGCAGAACCGTCCCCGATGCAAAGAACTGGCGGCTCCAGACGACCAAAGTGATTGCCGCAAGCAGACCAATCGCACGCCACGAGACTGTTCGGCGGCTGCGTTTTCGATTCGACGAGGCGGGTTGAACCGACACCAACTAACTCCTGACTGAAGAGAACGCTCGATCCCTCATTGAGCGTTGCGGATCATCTTCCGGCGGCACTTCCGTGGTTTAGCGACCCTGATATCCGTCCGCAATGAGAACCAGCGCTCGATTCGGAAATCCCGAAAGGTGACAGTGGCTGTGTCCGGATGAAGAATGCCGGAAGCGGCTGAGTTTCCGCCAACTGCCTGCGCGGGTGCAGGCTGCGCGGGAATGACGGTGGGCGTGCGTGCTGGGTTCCCGCCTTCGCGGGAATGACGGAGCGTGGGTGCTGGGTTCCCGCCTGCGCGGGAATGACGGGGGGGCGCGGGTGCTGGGTTCCCGCCACCCGCCTGCGCGGGTGCAGGCTTCGCGGGAATGACGTGGCGTGCGTGGTCATTCTTCGCGGGCGGTTGACAGGATCCTGGCGTAGATTTCGCGGGCTTTTGCGAATTCGGCCAGAGCTTCGCGGGACAGGATTCCTTCGTTTCGCCGCAGTTCCTCGTCCATTCGCTGCACGAAGAATTCCGCGTCCCGGCGACGAGGCTTCAGCGGCTGGTCGGCGACATCCACGAATACCGGATTCGTGTGAGCAAACCGGATCTTTTCATTCGGCAGGTCCTCAAAACATCGCAGCGCCAGCCAGCCGGACCCTTCAACCCTGACCGCCGCATCCAGCCGATAGCGGTACGCGAACGCGGGAGTATGTTCCGGCTGCAGCGGCATCGTTCCCGCGATTTCGCCATTGCGAACCACTTCGATCGACTTCAGGGGCGCAGCGCTTTCGATCGTACCGGTGATCCGGATCGTGTTGTCCCCGTGGTCCATTTGCCAGGTTGTTCCCGGAAGATCTTCGTTGAAGCGCACGTCCATCAGCGGGCCGTTTGTGACGAAGCTGTTTCCGGCGTTCAGGTTCCGTATCCAGCGCTGGTAGTCGAAGTCTTCGCCGGTGTGCACGTAGACTCGGCCATAGCCCAGCGGAACCGGATGGACTCCGGATGCCGTGCCGCCGCTGACTCGCATTCGAAACCCACAGTTCAGCAAAGCGTAGTACGTCTGCAATCCGAATTCCGTCCAGCCGAGTTCCGTGAAACCGTCGTCGTCGCGTTCGATTTCCGGCCAGTCGGTGGGAGCGTTTTCGGTAGTCCACTGAGGAAACCCGAACGTCGTCCGCCAGTGATGATTGTTCGTCAGCTCAAACAAATCGACGTTCATCAGCGGGACGATCATCATGGACCAGTTCCACGAATGCTTGTCGAGGTCCAGAAGGGCTCCCTGCCGCCGAGCTTCTTCAGCGACCGGCAACACGGGCGGCGCCGGAAGGTTCAGCGGCGTCGTGTGATTGATCACAAAGACGGCTCCCTGAGTATGCCGTTTTCCGTCGACGCTGAAGATTTCGTATTCCGTGTTGACCGGCCAGATCACGTGAGTCGCGTCGACGTGCTGCAGTTTCGCTTCGAGCGGCGGGCCGCTGGCGGAGGGAATCTCGCGGCTGTCACGAACCCAGTAATTCAGCGGAAAGGCTACGTGTACGTCGTCGGCCAGCATCGCTGTCGGAACTTCATTCATCAGCCGATGGACGTGAATATCGCCCGAATACCAGCCTCGCGACGGCATGTCGATAAACTGTCTCAGCTCCAGATCGATGGTGGCCGGATTGGAAGCGGAAAAGTCGTCGGTGACTTCGAATTCCGCTTCGGCCGGAATGTATTCCTTGCCGCGTTCGGCTCGGATGCGATAGCGGCCCGGAGGCAGTTGCAACTGAAACGGATCGGCCGAAAGAGCGGTGTGATTCTCCACACTGGGTTTCGGCGAAAGGTCGCGTTTGTAGGTCACCGCCGAACCGGCGACCGACGCGGAAGTCGCGTAGTGCCACGATCCGTCGTTGAGGCTTTGCACATATAGCCGGCATGGCAGGACTTCGTCGCTGTCGGAATCCCGCACTTCTCCGACGACGTTGCCGCTGACATCCTGCAGCGAAGCCGTCTTCCAGCCGGTGCCCTCGATGCGGTCCAGTTCGGCTTCGATGTCGTTGCCTTCGTAGAACGAAAACCAGCCTCGCAGCCACTTCGTTTCGCCGGGTTCGCAGTCGGGAAACTTCGGATCGGAATGCAGGCACGGACACGGCCCGTTTCCCCATGCTCGATGCACGGGATCCCAGCCGCTGATCGTCCACCGGGATTTGTCCGGCGAATGAGCGATCGCATAGCCGCGAGTGAACAGCTTGTTGTCGTTGTCCTGCTGCTGAAATCCGTCGGCGGCTTTCAGCATCACGCAGTTTTGAACTCGCAGATCGCTGAGCGTCTTATCCGTACCGTTGGTCAGCCACATTTTCATCCGGACGTGATCCTTCGCTGGAACTGCCTGCGTGCCGAACACGATGCCGTTGGGAAGCCGGCGTTCCATAACAAACCCGCCGTCGTCCGTGCGACGCCATTCCAGTGGTTCCAGTTCGATTCCCTGAGCGGACCAGATGGTGTCGATGTGTGTGTGAGCCAGATAGGTCAGCCCCAGGTTGGACCAGATGGCTTCCGGGATGTCCAGCACGGCATAGCTGTGATCGTCCCACGGGCAGAACACACTGAGTTTGGTTTCGCGCTGCGGTTCGATGGCTCCTTCCAGAAACCCGATGCGGGGATGGCGGCCTCCGGGATACGGCAGCACCAGCAGCCTGTCGTCGGGCCGCGCGGGGCGAGTCGCGTCGGAGATGTCGAACTGCTTCAGTTTCACGGTCAGCTGTTCATCGCTGAGCCCCGTGACCTGTTTCAATTCGTCAGCGGAATACCGGTGGTGCCACACCATATTCTGCAGCCACGATTTCAGTTCGTCATCACTTTCAGAAGCGCGAAGCTGCCCGTCGGCGGCGTTTGCCGGCGACGCATTCTTCGCGGCGGTAAAGAACGCGGCACATATCAACAGGCAGTGCAGGGACAATCGAAGGCGATTCATGGACGTGTTCTCCGGCGCGAAGTGCGGGATGTTCGAAGTGATTCGAGTGTAGTCGATCTCCCGCCGAGTTGCGTGCTGCGGTAACATGATCACGCCGAAACCACGACCGCTTTTCGACCAGAACCTGGAAAGGTCCTGCGATATGTTCCGAGTTCCGCGAAGTGCCCGAGCAGCGCTGTTCCTGACGGTTGCCGTCTGTGTCTTGCCGCCGCTGACATGCGCTCAGTCCCGTGACCGCCGTCGCGATGATGCTCCCACCGCGCGGGAACTGCAGACTCGCACGGAAAAGGCCGAGGAAGCTCTCGTCGACGAATACAAGGACATCGCCAGCGAGTTCTATCGGCAGGGCGAAAAGGAAATGGCGCTCGACCTGCTGGACCGGCTCATGAAGCTCGATCCAAAGATGCCCGGACTGAAGGAACGCATTGCCGCGATCCGCGAAGAGATGTTGCAGGCCAACGAAACTGAACTGGAAATCGACACCAGCAAGGGCTGGGGAGTTCCCATCGCTCTGGTGGAAAAGGACAAACCGTTTCGCATCGCATCGGCGGGAGACTATCGCATCAAGTACGAAACCAGCCTGACCGTCGAAGGTCTGAATCCGAAAGACCCGGGCGTCGATCTGGTTGAAGGGATCGCCTTTGGCGCATTGATCGGCGTGATTGCAACGGACGGAAAAATCGGTGACCCGTTTACAGTGAAAAGCAGTGTGGAGTACACGCCGAAGAACTCCGGCCAGCTATTTCTGCGAGTCAACGTCCCGGCGGAAGTTCGCTGCACCGGAAAACTGAAGGTGCGGCTCAGCGGCGCCGTGACCACCGCAGCGACCGCTCGAAAGAAGTGAACCGCGCTTGATCTGACGGCGATTACGGGCTGACCGGAATCTTCATGAAGCACAGTCGCTTGCGGTCGGCCGTGGAGCGGAATTCGTCCAGCAGATCGCGCAGCGACGGCTTGTAGTCGACTCGCGTTCGACGACCGCCGCTGACGATCACGATTTGTTTGTTGATGTCGATTCCCGGCAGGTCCGGCGACAGCTTCACGGAACCCGGTCCGGGCATTGTCCGGATCTGCACGCCATTGTTGGCCGTCAGCCACGCGTTGAGACTGGCCGTGTGTTCCGGCGTTTCTTCATGAGTATTCGCAGCGTCCAGCGACACCTGATCGTCCGGAATGGAATCCAGTTGCAGCCAGTACCAGCTTCGGTCCGTCGTGCGAAGCAGTGTGATGTCCCTGAGCTGATCCGGGTTGGTTGTTCGCCGGTGAAGCCTCATCCATTCAAACAGTCGCGGTGATTCTTCGTAGAACGATTCGAAGCCGCGGCCGGGGTACCGAACCAGCAGCACATCCAGCATCTTCCTGTCGCCGGACGATCGCAGAAACAGTTTCCGCAGCAGCAGCCCCATACGGTCATACCAAAAGCTCTGCTTGTCTCCGACCACCACATACCAGCTCAGATCGGCGGAGTTGTAAGCGGTCCACTGCAGGTGTTTGCGGCCAAGACCTGCGATCGTGGCAACACCCGCGAACAGGTCAGGATGAGCGGTCGCAAAATCCGCCGCCGCTTCGCCGCCAATTCCATGACCGGCGATGAACACCCGTTCGTCGTCAATTCGCAGGCGGAGTTTCATACGCCGGATCAGACCGAGCAGCAGTCGATGCTGGTCGGCCGTTGCGTCGTAGTCCGGAGTCGTTGAAGGATAGATCTCCGGCACCACCACGACGAAGCCGTTGCGTTCCGCCTGATTCTTCCACCAGGTCAGTGTGTCGGACGCCTTCAGGCCCTCCCGCGGAAGTGCGATCAGCATCGGATACTGGCGGTTTTCCGAGTATTCCGGTGGCACCAGACCCAGGCAGCCGGCTGACGACTCAGTTTCCGACATGCTGAACACGCCGATCGAAAGCTCATCCGCGTAGCGCGGCTGCACGGATTCGACGGCGGGCAGATTCTGAAGCAGGTTCGCCACTCGTTCGACACTGAAACCCTCGTGCGCGCGCATGCGTTCAATCAGTTCGTTGCGTCGATCGTCTTCGTCGTCCGCCGTCCGGCAGTAATCGAGCACCAGCGTACGAATCCGGAACAGACCGTACGCTTCCGGAAACGTCTGCACGGCGTTGTCCGCTCCCAGCAGCCAGCCGGAAGCGGCCAGGGCCAGCTGAGATTCGGGAGAAATGCCTTCCGCACCGCTTAGCAATTCGAACGGTGTAAAACGCGGCAGAAGAGGAATATCCAGTTCTCGTTCGATGGCGGTCAGCATCTCCTGCGCCTGCACCTGCTGTCGGGAATCCCGCAGCGCGGCGACGGCGTCGTTCAGCGCCGTTTGCAGCGCTTTCAGACGGCCCACATCCTGCTGGTGTTCTTCAATCAGTTGCTTCACCGCCACGCGAGCTTCCGGAATCAGATCCTGATCGTTGTACAGCCGGGCCGAACGCGCGGCGAATGCAGGCTGTCCGACCTGCTGCCGCAGCTTCAGTTCGTCCAGAATCTGTTTCGAAACATGCTGCGTCACTCGGTCCGTCAGGTCCTTCGATTGCGCCGACAACTGCGGGAATTCCTGGTTGACGCTGTCCAGCAGACGCTGAGCAGGATAGATCTGACCGGCTTCGACCAGCGCCGCGACCATGTTCAGTCGCGTGCCGCCGTCGGTGAAATCCTTCGCGTTCGACAGAATTCCCGGATACAGCACATCTTCGGGAATGGACGACGTCGCGATGCCGAACTCCCAGTCGTGGGTCAGCCCGATAACCTTCGCATACTGTGCGTTGATCGCCGTAATGCCGATCCGAATCGTTTCCGTCGTGCCGTCAGCCATCCGCAGTTCCACCGTCGCCTGCCCGTTCGGGTCGAACCGGGAGACCTTCGACACACCGATTCCGGCCGGCATCGCGGCTCGCCCGGTTCTGCGCTGCGGAATCTGGAAATTGATGGCTGCCACCGCTGTCGGATCGGGCACTGGCTGCTCGCTGACGCGCGTCGAAACGTAGTACCGCCGAAAGAACTGGTCGATCCGTCGGAGCTCCAGATTGTGGCTTTTCGGATACGGATCGATGCCGCTGGTGGAACCGCATACGCCCGAAAGCAGCAGCCCGTTTTCCAGCCTGACGATGCCGTTGACGTCCGACTGCGCGACAGCGATCGACACACCTGAGAACGCGGTCAGGCATCCCAGAAAACAGGAAAGCCAACAACGGGAATTCATAGTCATCCACTGTATTCCAACGGCGGGACGGTCGAATCCACATTGACCCCGCGACCGATTTCCAAGTACCGTCCGTAACCTGCTTTGGAGGCTGAATTTAGCACTTTTCTCGCTGAACGTCTTCCGCAGTTTGTGAGATTCAGGGGCACAACCGATGTGTGGCATTGTGGGCTACGTGGGGTTTCGGACCGTCACAGAACTTCTGCTGGAAGGTCTGCACCGGCTGGAATATCGCGGCTACGACAGCGCGGGAATCGCCGTTCAGGCGAATGGCAGCATCACGATCCGCAAGCGCGCGGGGCGAGTTTCGGAGCTGTCGCAGTTGATTCAAAGCCAGCCGGTCAGCGGCGCTGTGGGAATCGGGCATACTCGGTGGGCGACACACGGTGAGACCACGGACGAGAATTCTCACCCGCACCTGGGCGGCAACGGCGAAGTTGCCATCGTCCATAACGGAGTCATCGAAAACTACGACGTGCTGCGCAGGCAACTGATGCAGCTCGGCTACGTGTTTCGGTCGCAGACAGACACGGAAGTGATCGCTCATCTGATCGCTCACCATCTGGAAGAACAGCAACGGCTGGGTGCCGATGCGGAAAGCGTCGATACGTACCTGAAGTCCGTCGAACTGGCGCTGGATCGGCTGAAGGGAACGTTCGGTCTGGGCGTTGTCTTCCGGGATTGCCCGGACACGGTTATCGCCGCGAGATCCGGAAGTCCGCTTGTCATCGGGATCGGCCGGGACGAGTACTTTCTGGCCAGCGACGCCAGCCCGCTGATCGGCTACACAAAGGAAGTCGTGTATCTGTCGGACAATGAAATCGCCGTGCTGCAGCCGTCCGGCATCCGCATCGAACACCGTGCCACGGGCAACGTGCTGCCCACGATTCAGACGCTTGATCAGGTCAGTTCTGACATCGAACTCGGCGACTTCGAACACTACATGCTGAAGGAAATCTTCGAACAGCCGCAGACCGTCGAAAACGCCATGCGCGGCCGGCTGGACGATGAAGAAGCCACAGCCGTGATCGGCGGGCTGAATCTGACGGCTCAGCAGCTTCGCCGAATCAACCGAATCGTATTGACCGCCTGCGGAACAAGCTGGCATGCCGGACTGGTCGGTGAATACCTGCTGGAAGAATTCGCCAGAATGCCGACGGAAGTGGAATACGCCAGCGAGCTTCGCTACCGCAACCCGCCGATGTCCGACGGAACGCTGGTGTTCGCCATCACGCAAAGCGGCGAAACCGCCGATACGCTCGCCGCCATGCGCGAATGCAAACGCAAGGGACATCCGACACTTGCCATCTGCAACGTCGTGGGTTCATCGATCGCCCGCGAAGCCGATGGCGGCATTTATCTGCACGCCGGACCGGAAATCGGTGTCGCGTCGACGAAGGCATTCACGTCCCAGGTCACAGTGCTGACACTGCTGGCTCTGTTTCTGGGACGCATGAGACACATGTCCTACCCGGCCGGAAAGCGAATCATCCGCCAGTTGAAAGCGATGCCCGAGGTGCTGCAGCGAACGCTGAACTGCCATGATCAGGTCCAGGAGATCTCCGACAAATATGCCGACTTTGACAACTACCTCTACCTGGGCCGCTTGTACAACTTTCCCGTCGCCCTGGAAGGCGCTTTGAAGCTGAAGGAAATCAGCTACATCCACGCCGAAGGGTATCCGGCCGCCGAAATGAAACACGGCCCGATTGCGCTGGTGGATGAAAAGACTCCCAGCGTGTTCGTCGTGCCTCGCGGCGGAATCCATCCCAAAGTCATCAGCAATATGCAGGAAGTGAAGGCTCGCAAGGGCCCCGTGATCGCCATTGCCTGCGAAGGTGACGACGAAGTGGCCCGGATTGCCGACGACGTGATCTACATTCCCGACGTTGAAGAGTACCTGCAACCGCTGGTGTGCGCGATTCCTCTGCAGTTGCTGAGCTACCATGTCGCGCTGCTGCGAGGCTGCAACGTCGACCGGCCGAGAAACCTGGCGAAGAGCGTGACAGTCGAATAGCAGCGAGGCGCGGCAGTTCGAAGGCATCACGAATGACACGGCGCTGAACCGGATTATCCGACCACGCTCGCCGATTCATTCGTCGCCGTCGGCGGTGCTCTTCGCTGACGGCGCACGTGAATCCGGGTTGAGGCAATCCAGCAGCAGTTCCACCGTTTTCGCGATCGCTCCCTGCTGCGACAGCACGAAGTTCTGTGCCCGCTGGCCGAGTTCCGCCGCCGACTTTCGATCCATCAGCAACCGGCGAAGCTGAGTCTGAAGTTCTTCGGGCGACGCAAGCTCAATCGCCGCTTCCGCGGATTTCAGTTGCGCCACGATGTCGCGAAAGTTGCGAGTCTTCGGTCCGAACATGACAGCCGCTCCGTACGCCGCCGGTTCCAGCATGTTCTGACCGCCGCGAGTGCCGAAGCTGCCTCCGACGAACGCGATGTCCGCCAGTCCCCAGCAGGCTCCGAGTTCACCGATTGTGTCCAGCAGTATGACGGTGCTGCTGTCGATGGGCGTTGGTGCCGTGATCGTCGATCGCCTCGTCAGCGAGCAGCCCGATGTCGAAATGATCGCCGCAACGTCGTCGAATCGTTCGCGATGTCGAGGCACAACGATCAGCCGCAGGTTCGGAAAGTCGGCTCGCGCAGACTTCCACGCATCGACAGCCAGTTGCTCTTCGGGTGCCTGAGTGCTGCCGGCGATGAACACAGTTTCGTCGTCCGAAATCCCCAGCGCCGCACGCAGAGCGATCGTCACGGCGTTGTGCCGGTCCGCGGAAGCTCCGTCGAATTTTGTGGAACCCGTGACGTGAGTCGCCGAGGCACGGGCTCCCAGCGTCACCAGCCGCTCAGCCGACGATTGAGACTGCGCGGCGACGACTGAGAATCTGTCGAACAGCGGTCCCAACAACCGACGGACGCGGCGGTATCCGCGAAAACTTCGTTCGCTCATCCGTGCGTTGATGACGGCCGTCTGTACGCCCGCATTTTGGCAGGCCGACAGCATGTTGGGCCAGAATTCCAGTTCCATCAGCACCAGCAAAGAAGGCCGGATCCGGCTCAGCGCGGTGCGAACTGCCCAGCTAAAGTCGAGCGGAAACCAGGATACTTCGCAGCCTTCAAAACGCGACGCCGCAAGTTCAAAACCGGTGTCGGTTGATGTCGTGACGAGAACCTGAAACCGATCCGCCGCGCGCGTCCGAAATTCCGCCACGACCTTCTGCAGTTGCAGCACTTCTCCGACGCTGACGGCGTGAAACCAGACGACCGGCTTTTGCGCCGACAGCCGCGGCAAACGCCCAAGCAGCTTTTCGGCCAAACCGTGACGATAGCGGCCATGCCGCACTATCCGCCACAGGATCACCGGTGAAAGGAAAATCAGCAGCAGGCCATAAACGATATTCAGCAGAACGGGCATCAGATTGAGGAAGCCGGTGCCACGGGGAAATCACTTACCGCAGCACTTCTTGTACTTCTTGCCGCTGCCGCAGGGGCATGGGTCGTTGCGGCCGACCTTGGGCGCGTCATTGATAATCGGATCAATGGCTCGATTCGGTTCACCGGGTTCCGGCCCGCTTGTTTGATAGTCAGGAGACTCGTCGACAGGCGGAGCCAGATCGTGCTTCGTCGCGGTGATCTGCCAGAGTGAACCAACAAACGCCGGACTTTCCTGTTCAATGCGAAAGATGGTCTGAGTCACCTGTTCGGCCACTCGTTCCCACATGGCATTAAACGCCTTGCGACCTTCCCGCTTGTATTCCGTCTTGGGATCCTTTTGAGCATATCCGACGAAACCGATGCCCTGTCGCAGATGACCCATGTAGTAAAGGTGGTCTTTCCATGCCGTGTCCAAAATTTCCAGCAGCACGGAACGTTCCGTCTGCCGCATTTCGGGACGGTAGACCTGCTCGATGCCCTGCGTGAACTGCGCCCGGGCTTCCGCAGGTCGGAGAGTCAGAATCCTTTCCCGGTCGACAGTCCACTTCAGGTCGGCATCAGCCCATCTGGCCAGCGCTTCAGCCTGTTCCGGCGTCACGCGGGCAGATTCGTTTTCCGAATCCGGCAGCAGTTCCAGAAGTTTTGCTTCAACCAGCCGGCTGTCCGGTTTTGATTTCAGATAGTCCCTGCTGGTTTCGACCAGGATCGCATGGATTTCCGCGGTGGACATCGACGCGAACCGCTCCGGTTCAAACGTCCTCTTGAAGCGTGTATTCGCCCAGCGTGCCAGTGTTTCGCGATTGTACTTTTCGCCGCTCTTGCCGTCGCCGGTCAGGAAGCTGCTGAGTCCGACCATGACGGGAAATGTATATTCTTTTTCGTCATAGCGTTCGCGGACCTTCTTCTTCAGCAGGCTTTCAATATCACCAATTTCGCTGCCCTTCAGATCGTCCGGATTCAGGTTCAGCGTGAAGTGGTGGTGAGCCCAGCCGCACAGCGATTTCAATTCGTATTGGTCATCCAGAAAGATTTCCAGATCGCTCAGATCCCAGCGTTCGATGGACTTCCGGGCAAGATCCAGCAGATAGACATGGATTTCCCGACGATCAATTTTGCGAAGGTCCTTATCGTTAAGATTGAGATTGAACTGACGGTTGGCCCATTTCGTCAGAGCCATCCAGTTCCACTGTGACCGGATCTCCTCGTCTTCATCTTCCGGCAGGTCAATTTCGAGCTGTTCGAAGATTCCGGAGTCCGCGCGGCGTTCTCCCTGGTCGCGCAGGTACTCCTCCAACTGACCGCGATCGAGTTCGCGCAGGTCAGCCGCATCGACTTCCAGATGCAGCTTCTGTTCGGCCCACGCGGCGATGGAGGATTCGCGATAGTTGGTTCCCAGAAAGCTGGAAACACCGCGCTTGATCTGGCCGTCCATCATTCCGATCAGCAGCTCGCGACAATCCGCGCCGTCGAGAATGCGCTGCCGATAGGAATACGTGCGCTTCCGCTGTTCATCCATCACTTCGTCGTATTCCAGCAGGTTCTTCCGCTGATCGAAGTGACGTTCCTCAATCTTTTTCTGAGCCCCCTCAACGCGGCGAGTCACCATGGAACTGATAATCGGCTCACCTTCGCTCAGGCCGGCCCACTGCATCACTCGCTTAACGAAGTCTCCGGCGAGCAGCCGCATCAGCTTGTCATCGAGCGAAATGAAGAAGCGGCTGGAACCCGGATCACCCTGTCGCCCGGAACGACCACGAAGCTGCAGGTCGATCCGCCGCGAATCATGCCGTTCCGTGCCGACAACGTGCAGGCCGCCGATTGAGCGTACGTCTTCGCCTTCGGCTTTCATGCCCTCCCGATCGGCGATGACCGCCGTCAGCCGGTCCCATTCTGTTTTGGGAATGTCCAGACGGGATTCATATTTGGATTTCAGTTCTTCCCATGCGGCATGTTCCGGATTGCCGCCAAGAATAATGTCGGTTCCGCGGCCCGCCATATTGGTGGCGATCGTCACGGCACCCTTCCGTCCGGCCTGGGCAACGATTTCCGCTTCGCGTTCGTGCTGCTTGGCGTTCAGAACATTGTGCCTGATGCCCTGTTTGACGAGTTTGTTGCTGACCAGTTCTGAGGTTTCAATGGACGTTGTGCCGACCAGAATCGGTCTGCCGGTTGCATGAATTTCCCGGATCTCGTTGACGACCGCCTGCCATTTCTCCTTTTCCGTGCCGTAGATGTTGTCCGGAAAATTGATTCTCTGCATTTGCCGGTTGGTCGGGATCGCCATCACATCCAGGTGATAGATCTTCCAGAATTCCTCGGCCTCCGTCATGGCGGTCCCGGTCATTCCGGCAAGCTTTCCGTACAGCTTGAAGTAGTTCTGCAGCGTGATTGTTGCCAGCGTCTGCGATTCTTCCTTGATTTTCACGCCTTCCTTGGCCTCGACGGCCTGGTGCAATCCGTCGCTCCACTGGCGTCCTTCCATTTTTCGACCGGTGTTTTCGTCGACAATGATGATCTCATCGCGTTCGACGACGTAGTTCACGTCAAGCTTGTACAGGAAGTGCGCCCGCAGAGCGTTGTCGATCAGGTGCGGCCATTCCATATTTCCGGCGGTGTAAAAGCTTTCGACGCCGGCAAGTTCTTCGGCGCGCCGAACGCCTTCTTCCGTCAGATGGCAGGTGTGTTCCTTTTCCTTGACCTCAAAATCAACGCCGTTACGGAGTTGTTTGGCGATTAGATTGGCTTTCGGATACTTTTCCAGGTTGTCGTGAGCGGGGCCGGAAATGATGAGCGGCGTGCGGGCTTCGTCGATCAGGATATTGTCAATTTCGTCGACAATCGCGTAGTCGAGCCGCCCCTGCACCTGCAGTTCCTTCGTCGGCTTCATATTGTCGCGCAGATAGTCGAATCCGAACTGGTTGCTGGTGCCGTAGGTAATGTCGCAGGCGTAATGCTTCTGCCGTTCCTGCGGACCCATGTTGGACTGGATGGCGCCGATGGTCAGGCCCAGATTCAGATGAATGGGGCCCATCCATTCCATGTCGCGCCGCGCCAGGTAGTCGTTGACGGTGATCACGTGAACTTTGCCGGCCAGGGCGTTCAGAAAAGTCGGCAGCGTCGCCACCAGCGTCTTGCCTTCGCCGGTGACCATTTCCGCAATCATCCCGCTGTGCAGGATATGCCCGCCGATCATCTGAACGTCGTAGTGCCGCATCCCCAGAAACCGCCGTCCCGATTCGCGCACGGCGGCGAATGCTTCGGGAAGCAGGTCGTCCAGCGATTCTCCTTCACGCAGACGCTGGCGGAACAACGCCGCCGTTTGCTTCAGTTCGTCGTCGGACTTCTCTTTCCAGACGGGCTCCAGCGAATTGATGCGATCCAGCAACGAACCCGGCGTAATGGATGTGTGGCCATCTTTGTCGCGAACAAAGCCCAGCTTCTTGATGCGACGTTCGTTCGACGAACCGAACAGGTTGGTGATGCCGCGTTCGAATTTCGCGGTGGTGGCGTTGAAGAAGTCGCCGACCTTTTCCAAAAGCTCCATGACGAGTTTTCTGTTCCGTAAGAGTTCTGCCACATCGACAGGCTGTCGGGAGGCAACCGTTCTGCCGCGGATCGCCGTAAGTCGAATCCTGACAGTGTATTCGACCGCTGGAAAAGTGGTCAATCCCGCTATGAATGGCGAGAACAGGCGAACCAGGGCAAGTTACATGCCGATCGTCATGCGGCAGTCGCCGGCTCACGTTTCGGCGGACTCAATCTGCCGTCATGCCTCGACGGATTCACCGGTGCCGCCGGGAAGTTCATGCAGATATCGCCGGAAGAACGAATCGTCGCAGAACCGCCGCAGGACCCAGCACAGCACCTGCACCTGCCGGTTCGTCGGTTGAGAATTCGCCGCCCGCACTTCCGAAAACTTTTCGTCGTCGGCCGTGTTCTGAAAACCGTCAAGGGACAAACGCGATTGCCAGAACTCGCGCGCGGCAAACTGGTTGACTCGATCCACAACGCGTTTGGACCAGACCATGCCGTACAGATCGCGAAAGTCCGACCACATGCGATTCACGTCTGCGGCATTTGTCGAACGACCGTCAACTCCAGGCAAGGTCATCGGCTTCCCGTGAGACCTGCGGGCGGCAAGAGTCGCCGCAACGGCGATCAGGCAGCTTCCTGACAAAATCAGACTGTTACGAGGGAAGGGAATCCACTCGGTAACCGGCAACAACAGACACACCAGTCCCGAGCTTCCCAGCAGCGCTGCCAGTGTGTTGCGCGTGCCGACATAGTTGCCGGCTCCCATCAGCAGCACAAACAGCCAGCCGACCACGGCGGGTGTCGGAATCTCAACCGGCAGCGTCGCTCGCGAGGAAACGATTTGTGTTACCGACGGCCACTGCAGGACCGCGATGAGTGGCAGCACGACGAACCATGGCCAGGCATTGTGTCCCGGCCGGCGAGCTCCCAGCACGTCGATCAGCGGACTCAGCAACAGCGTAACCGCCAGGTACTGCAGGGCCGAATTCGTCTGCGGTGTCAGGTCCGGCAGAAAAAGCTGTCCGGTTAGTACGACCGCGAAAAACAGGCATCCGCCGGTCGCGCAGAACCATGACCGGAAGACTGTCAGACCGAGAACGGCTGACCGCAATCGGAAACATTGCCACAGCGTGACGAACCAGAACGGCAGTGAGATCAGCGGCCCGCGGAAACCGTCGATCATCGCCCGCTCCGGAATCGCCAGTCGTGCCGCTTGCCGGTCGGGGTTCGCAGTCCTGTCACGGGGCCGGAGTACCCGGAGACGCGATGTGGCGGTCGGTGTTTTCCCGCAGTTGGATGCAGCGACGGAAACTTGACGATTTTCGGAGCACGCACAATTGATTTTTCATGTCCAGACCAATTTTCGACGGTTGTGCAGGATTTTCGCAAAAGGACATGTTTTCGGAAAGTGCGGCAACCGATCAATACAGCGGTGGAAGGGTTTTTCTGTGAGTGAAGGGTCATTCGGGGTATTCCGGTTGTGACTGCTGAGCCAGAGGCCATCCACATGCAGCAAAGCAAACGCGGTCCGGGGCGGACGGCGGAATCGGCTGACTTGCTGCAGAGAGGGGTTCGAATCGACAAGTGCCGGTTCGACGATGCAATTGGGGGATCATGAAATGCCGCTGAAGCGTCCTGCATCCTTTTTTCTGTTGGGCATTCTGCTGTCTTCATCCGGCATGGGCTGCGCAGCAATCGACGCGCTGGTGAGCAGCCCGCGTCACGGACAGCAAGCCAGTCCCCCGGCGGAACGACTCACGGCAATCGCGCGAGTCTTCGAAAACCAGGGAAATCTGGCGAAGGCCGAATCCATGTACCGCATGGCGATCCGCCAGGATCCCTCAAACGACTTCGCTCGCGAGCGCGTCGACTACATCGCCTCACTGGGCAATAACCGAACATTTCGCGCTCGGCCGGTTCAGGAAGCAATCGCTGTCGCCGACAGCATCGAAGTCCGGACCCGCACGAGTGAGGTTTCGCGTCCCAATGCCGCGACACTGGCAGCCGACGCAAAACAGCGCCTGACGACGGGATCAGGACCGCTGCGAACAACTCAGCCGGAACCGACCGCATTGGCGTCGGCAGGGACTGCGACAATTCGCGTCGCTCCCATCCCGCCGGTGACTCCTGCTGTCACGCGAGTTTCCGCATCGGTACCACATGGCCAACCGGCGACCGTCACACAGCCGCTGGCGACTGCTCCGGCCGGAACCGCTCACTATTCAATCCAGCCGGACTCAGCGCCGGCAGCGACCTCGACTCTGTCAGCACCGCCGGAATCCGTCAGTCTGGACGAAATCTCGGAGTGGATGGATTCGCCGGCGCATTATTCCGCAGAACTGATGACCGCACTGCAACGCGGTGAGGACGCGGGAGTTCAGGCACTGGCCGCGGCGTTGCTTGCGGATTGCCCGGCCGAAAACGAGCAAGTCAACGACGTTCTGAAGGCCGCCTGCGACAGCAGCGACAGCCTTGTCCGAGCGACGGCTCGCGATTCCCTGATCCGTCGCGGTTCGATTGACCGGGCCGGAATTCGGGATCTGATGACACTGCTGACGGACAACGACGCGGAAATCCGAAGTCAGGCAGCGGCCTCGCTGCGAAACTGCGTGGGTTCCCGCTGGACCGCGGACTGCGTGTCCGGCCTTGGCGAACTGCTTCGCGACCTGAATCCCTCGGTGCGTGCCATGGCGGCCGCAACGCTCGGCGACTTCACGGAAGGCGGCGATTCGATCGGTGAAGCCCGCCAACTGCTTCTGGACGCTCGGGCATCCGAAGGAAATGAAAACGTGCTGACCGCGATCGAAACGTCGCTGCAGCGGGGTGGAAGTCACGCAGCCTCGCCTTCCGGCGGATTGCGACCCGTCTGGTAACACAGCCGGACACTGTCGGCCGTCAGCAGTCCGACTGCTGATGCTTTGGAGACCAGGAATCACGGTGCTGCTTCGATGGCTGCATCAATACCGGACACATTGAAAACGGACATACGTTTCGCGAACAGACTTCCCGCGAAGTCAGTGACGTTCTCGAAAAGTCAACAAGTCACGCCTAGCTGACAATCGGAGTCAGGGACGATGAAACGACTCACAAAACTGGTTCTGCTACTTGCGGTCACGGCAGTCTTCACGGGCTGCTCGTCCATGACGGACCACTTCATCGATTGCGAAATCAAGTGTCGCAATACGATCATCGCGCAGAAGGCATGGAACGAATGGTCGTGGTGCTACGACGAACTCGACCATCCATTCAACTTCGCGAAGGGTTTCAAAGCCGGCTACCTGGACATTCTGAACGGTGGCAAGGGCTGTCAGCCCACGCTGCCTCCGAAGTGCTACTGGAAACCGAGCTATCACGGACCGGAAGGTCAGTGCATGGTTGACGCCTGGTTCAACGGCTTTTCTCACGGAGCCCTGGCAGCTCAGCAGGACGGATACGGAAACATCTCTCAGATTCCGGTGTCACCGACCTGCCGCATGAACCTGCGAATGGCGAGTGCTCCCCCGCAGGCAAATGTCTTCCCGGTTGCTCAACCGATGGGCAGTCTGCCGATGGGCACGGATCCGGGAATGGGAACTTCCGGCGGATCGACCGGCGGCGACTACAACGACAACTATGAAGGAACTGACGACACCGCAGTTCCGCTGCGACCATACGAATAGAACCGGGCTGCTGTTTCAGCCCGTACACGACAGGTCCATCGTGCGGACCTGTGCAGGAAAACCGCCGGAAATTCCGGACAGCACTTCTCGACTTTCGAACAACTTCTTTCGAACGACTTCAGACCTCTCTCTGACAATCACGGACCTCATCAGCGCGGATTCTGGAAAACTGACGAGGGCGGAGGAATCTCACGATGGCAACGATCTTCAATCATCCGGCCACAGGCTGTTCGACTCGGATCCGACCGAATGCCGCCGTTTGGCTGGTGGCATCAGCGCTGCTGACAGCGTCAGCGGGATGCAGTCAGTTCGCATTGAATGCGATCCCTGTGTCGCGAGTGCCTTCTCAGATCCTCGCCGGCGAGCTGAAGGACGACTTCGAAGACATCTCTCCGCTGCGACTGCGGCAGGATCCGCCGGAAGCCTATCTGCTGGCCCCCGGCGATGTCCTTGGATTCCACATCTACGAACAGGCCGCGGCCGTCGCGGCAGCACAGACAAGCGCGGCTCGACAGTCGAACGTTCCGCTGCTGCCGGCAGTGCATTTTTCTGAAGACGGCAGCCTGCCCCCGGCCGTCGGGAATCCGATTGTCGTGCAGGACAACGGCACCATCGCGGTACCCATTCTGTCGCCGATTCACGTAGAAGGACTGTCGCTGGTTCAGGCAACCGAGAAAGTGCGAAACGCCTATACCGTCGATACTGATACATTTCCCGATGACACGCAGTTCTCGCTGACCATGATCCACCGTCGCACCGTGCGAGTGCAGGTGATTCGCGAAGAAAGCGGCGGGAAGGCCGACATCACAAAACGCGGAACCGGTCACATCGTGGACCTGCCCGCCTATGAGAACGACGTGCTGCACGCTTTGAGCGAAACCGGCGGGATGCCCGGAACGGACGCGAAGAACGAGGTCCTCATCTATCGCGGGATGTTCAACGAAGCGATCAGCTACGATCAGGTGCTGAATGGGATCTGCGTCGACAACTGCCAGGACCCGTGCTTCTGCAACGAAGCACCACTGCCTGATCCGCCAAACCTGACTCGAATCCCGCTGCGATACAATCCGGCCAATCCACCGGTGTTCAGTCAGGACCAGATCCTGCTCCACGACGGCGACATCGTGATCATTCGCAGCCGCGACGAAGAAACCTTCCTGACAGCCGGCCTGCTGGGCGGTGGCGAGTACCCGCTGCCCCGCGACAAGGACCTGGACGTTTTGGGAGCGATCGCCATCGCCGGGGGCCCGCTGGGTAACTTCGGAACTGGTATCGGCGGCGTCGGTGGTGGAGCCCGCGGTCGCGGCTTCGGAGGCACCGCCAATCGTGGCGGCGGCGGATACTGCCAGCCATCGGAAGTGATCGTGATTCGCGAACTGCCGTGTGGTAACCAGATTACGATCAAGGTCGACCTGAACAAGGCTTTGGAAGATCGGTCGCAGCGAATCCTGATCAAGCCTAACGACGTCGTGATGCTGCGATACACGCTGACCGAAGAAATCGGAAACGTGGTGCTGAACCTGATTCAGTTCAACTACTTCCTGAACTCAATCGGCCGATAACAAGCCGCATCCCGGAGATCACTGCCGGGGAATGTGGATACACCCAAAAGCCGGTGTCGAACGCGCTTCGACACCGGCTTTTTTCGTTTTTTGCCGGTGCGGGGTCTGGTCGCTGAAACCCGGGCATCAGCGGGAAACGCGGCCGTTGGCGACTTGCGAGCCCTTCCGCTGGCGGCCGCCCACGAGGTGCGGCACCGGGCACTTGAACCCGATCCGCGAGAATCGGCCGGTTGACTCGCCAAGTTTTCAGTCTTTCCGGCCGCTTCGGCAGACTCTGCCGCTGATTGAGGTCATCCCGCATTCTCTGGGAAGGTTGAGGCCACAGGATCGCCAAACGCGACTCCCACTCACGCCGCATCCGTGATACAGCTACCGCCCCGAATCGGTCCTGATCGGTCGCCGCCCTCGCGCGCTGCTGGCCGTGATTCCCGCAAACGAAACGGAGCACTCCGCAATGCGCCGAAAGCTCTTCCTGACATCTGTGGTTTTGTGCCTGACCGCAGCGGTTTCCGCTGAGGCTCAGATCAGTCAGTTCCCGTACAAGGCTCGCGTCGTCGAAGACGGAGCCTACGTGCGCAGCGGCGTCGTCAACGGTGAGCCCTATTATCCGACGCAGCGGCTCGCCAAAGACGCCGTGGTCACAGTTCTGCGACACGACCCGGGCGGCTGGTACCAGATTGAACCCCCGGAAGGCAGCTTCAGTTGGGTGGCGGAGGAATACATCCGCCTTACGACCAGTGGCCACGGTGAAGTCGCGGAAAACAGTATCGTGGCATTCGTCGGCAGCGAATTCGGCGACGAAACCAGCGTCTGGCAGCGGCTGCTGCGTTCCGGCGAAGAAGTCACGATTCTCGGCAAAAAGCTGGTTGATACGGCCGACGGTCCCAAGTCCATGTTGAAGATTGTGCCGCCGACGCGTGAATATCGCTGGATCGCAGGTTCCGCCGTTGTTCCCGTCGGAGACGGCGTTCGGCAGCAACACGACAGCGATCCGTTCCGAGTTCCCTCCAACGCGCGGCGGCCGTCGGGCAGCGATCCGATTTCCGTCCCCGACGGCGATGTCCCGCCGATCGGGCACCAGGACGCGGCAGCGGTTCGTCCGAGTCCGCAGTTGGCTCGCCTGCAGCAGATTCGAAGTCAGCAGCAGGAGCTTCGTGAAATCGACGACCGGTTCCGCAGCATGCTGCTCGATGAACCTTCGAACTGGGATCTGGACGAAATCGAATCGGCGTACCGCAACCTGCAGAACGAGACCAGCCACAAGCCACTGGCCGGACAGATCGATCTCCGGTTTCCCGCGATTGAACGCTATCGCCGCAGACACGCGGAATACGTCGACTTCAAGAGGCTGACGTCTCAGACGGAACAGCGTGACGCGCAGCTGCTTGCGTCGCAGTACGGTCTCGGCGGAGCGACCGCCATGTCGAACACCGGTGACCTGACGGCATCCGACTTCGACGGTGAACGCATCAGTCTGGCCGACGCGACGTCGCCAACATCCGGCATCGTCTCCGACTCCCCCGCACAGCCGTCGCTGCAGCCGCATCCCGATGCGAACTTCCTGCAGCTCCGGTCCGCCGAGCCCATTGCGGACAGCAACACCGACCTGCAGCTTCCGTCGCTGAATATCCCGGCGTCGAGCCGGTACATCGGCGCTGGAATTCTGCAGAGATCCGCGGCCTCGGAAGGCGAAACACAGTACGTTCTGGCAACGCCCAGCGGGCGAGTCCTCGCACACGTTGCGCAGAAGGGCGACGTGGACCTGGAATCGTATGTCGGTCAGTCCGTCGGCCTGTACGGCAGCCGCCAGTACCGAAGCGATCTGAAAAGCGACTTCATCGAAGCCAGCGGTTTGGAAGCGGTGAAGATCCGTCGATAAGCGCGAATTCGGAGTCCTCGACTGTCACTCAACTGGATCAGTGACAGCGGCACCATCGGAGCCGGTGCCGGCTTCGTCGGTCGCCGATGTGGCATCTGTGGCATTCGCCGCAAAGAGCGCCGCGCAAATCGCGATGATCAGACACGGAACGATCCAGAACCCCCGCCAGTTGGTAGCGGCTTCTTCGGCCGTTGAAGGCTCGGCCGCTGTGGCGGGAACCGGTTTCGTAAAGTACTGATGCAGCCAGCCGGAAAGCTCCGAGCCCAGGTACATGCCGAGCCCGTAAACCAGGAATCCGTAGACCTGCTGAGCGGTCGCAGTCAGTTGTGCCGGTGCGATCGCAGCGGTATTGATCATGCCTGCCGCGAAGAAGAAATCGAAGCAGATTCCGTGAATCGCAACGCCCAGCAGGATCAGCGGCAGCGGCCGACCAATCGCGAACAGCCCGAACCGCAGCGCCCAGGCCGCGACGCCGACCAGCAACACGTGGTTCATGTTGGCGTTATCTTTGCCGAGGAACGCGGGCAGCGTCAGCATGAAGAATATCTCGATCCATTGCCCGATCGTCATCACGGGACCGACCACGTTCGAACCAATGCCCCGTTTTTCCAGGTACAGGGCGGCGAAGGCAAAGTACAACCCCATCGCCATCGCGGTCGCGAACGAAACGCCGAAGAACACGGGATACGACGTGATCATTGTCTTGGCGCCGGCGATAGCACCAATTTCCTCGGCAGCCACGTCCGCCGCTTCGCCGGATGCCGCGGCGGCCTCAGCCGCCAGAACGGCCGCCGGTTTCGTGACTGGCAACGTAAAGGCATAAAGTCCCAGGATCGCCGATAATCCGCACGCCAGCAGCAGCGGACGCTCGTTCATCGGTTCCCCCTTCTTCAGAATCAGTGCATGCGACAGACCGGCGATAATCCAGCCGATCGTGCCGAACACGCGGATCCACGGAAAGCCCTCTCCTGCATTGCCGCCGAAAATGTCGGCGTCGTGAGCGAAAACAATCGAATTCACCAGCGACAGCGTTGGCGCAAACAGCACCGCGTACACCAGAGCGATCCAGAAGAACGGTCGCGGCTTTGCGGTCTTTGCCATCAGGAACAGAAACACCGCCCCTGACAGATGCAGGCCGCCGATCAGGATTTCCTGATTGATGTACTTGTCCGCAATCGGTCCGACGATCATGGGCGAAATGATCGAACCCAAAGGAATCGTGGCGTAAATGCGGCCGATCTCCGTGCCCTTAAAGCCGCGAGCGTTCAGCATGTTGCCGAGAACGACGTACCACGCTCCCCAGACCGCGAATTGCAGGAAGTGCAACAGACAGAAGTTCCAGTGCCGAGGCACGAACTCCAGAAAATGTTTGACTCCATCGACGAATCCGCCGGGTGTCTCCTGAGCCAGGAGCAGGAATGAGAGGTCAAACACGTAGCCACCTTTCTGAGAGATTCCTGGACGCTGAATAAGTGCTGAACAATGGCCTGAGCGGACGGCCAGTCTACAGCGTTCTGCGCCGTCGCGCAACTCTCAGCGCTGCGGAGGCGTCGTTTTTTTAACGCCGAAGTGACCGGCGCCTGATGTTCCCGCGGCGATTGTCTGGCCGACACGAGCACTCCGAGTGCTCGCCCGATTAGCTTCTGCGCGGCCCGTCGGCGTCTCCTGTGCCCCCAGAAACAAAAGTATCGATTTAACCCAATTTATCCAAATTAACATTCATGCCGCCGTCAGTTGGCCCGTAGAATCGGCGTAACCGGTTCAACACGATTAATCGAAAGAACCGGCACCACCACACCAAACCGCCAATTCCACGGGAGACAACCGGACATGAATCTGCTTCGAAAACTCTGGAACGACGACGCGGGCGTTCTGCTGTCCGCGGAGGCTGCTGTTGTGGGAACAGTCGCGGCGGCGGGAATCACGGCCGGTGCCACAACGCTGGCGACGTCGGTCAATGAAGAATTGAAAGAGCTGGCGTTTTCGCTGCGAAGCCTGGACCAGAGCTACTGCATTCCCGCGCAGGAAGGCTGCCATGCGTGCGTCGCCGGAAGCTCGTTCACGCAGGATCCGGTGGAAGATTCGCTGGCGGCCCTGAGAGAAGTCGCGGACGCGGCGCAGGCTCAGCAGGACAAAGACGCGGCATCGGTCGAGGAATCCGAGGCCGCTAAGCCACAGGCTGCCGAACGGAAAGCGAAGAATGCGAAACAGAACAAGAAGAAGCCGGCCCGCAACAGGAAGCCTCGGAAAAAGCCGGCCGGCGAATAGTCGCGGATTCCATTTCGTGGATCTCGCACCGACGCAATCAGGACTCCACAAGGCAGCACTGGTTGCGTCGGAGCGATTCGGATGGCCCGGCGCAACAACGCGCACATCGCGACAGGTTCCGGTTCGAATTCCGCAGCGTCATCGTGCTTCGTCCCGCTGTTCTTATGGCAGCAGGAAAATCAGGCCCACGGTGGCGGCTGCCTGAACGGCGACACCGCCAAGGTCGACTTCGTCCGGTCGCGGGAAATACGCGTCAGGTCCGAAACTGCTGCACATCGGACAGTCCGGCTTCGCGGCGACGCAATCATGCGGCGGTTCGGCGACCATCATGTACGGCAGAACCGGGATTCGTCCGGCGAAATGAGCGATTGAGACCAGTTCCGTCAGGCAGCCGTGAGCCTGGCCGCAGCGTTCCAGATTCGGGTCTTCAAAATACAGCGGGCGATAGCAGATCGGGTACGCGTTTCGATTCGGCGAATACATGCTGTGACCCGAAGCCCACTGATACTGCGGTTCCTGAAATCCCTGCAGTTGGCGAGCCTGGTTGGTCGGCAATTGATCGGGCGGATTGTGAGCCTCGATGTTGGCGCTTCCCAGCGTAACAGCGTAGATCGGATTGAAGATCTCAACTCCGTCGAAAGCGCCCGTCGTTCCGGAATCTGCGTTTGAACGGATCGGATGCTCGTCGGCCGGAGGCAGCGGCGGCACTGCCAGCAGCACGCCCTGAGATTCGTCGACGGACTGTGGCTGCGACGAAGCCAGCCGGACAATGCCCGCCGTATTGTGGTTTCCGGGCACCGGCGAGACCGCCCCGGAGAGCGCCCCGGAGAGCGCGCCGGAGACCGGACTCTGCGAGATCGACTTTCGCGGTCGCACCGGACCTGTCAGCGTGACCGATGTCTTTTTCTCCGACGTAGCACCGGCCGCGCGATGGTCCACCAGCGACGCCAGTTCGTCCTGGAAACCTGCCGAAGGATCGCTCGATACGGACTGCGGAATGCCAGGTGCCGGTTCGGTCACCGGCTTCGGTGCCGGCAACCGTCGCACAACAGCCGCCGGCGACGAATGCGGTTCGGTCTTCCGGGCCACTGGCTTCGAAACGTGTTCCACCGCGGCTGGCTGAGCCGCTTCGGCCTGCGTTGCCGCCGGAGCCTTTTCAAAGGCGGCTGCCCTCAAGTCGCGCATGCCGATAAACGGCCGCGTTTCCCGAAACGCAAACGTCGGCGGCATTGATCGATAGATCTCGGGATTCATTGATTCCGAAGGACCATCTTCCGCCTTCGCTGGTTCTGCCGTCGCGACAGGAACCGGGCGGATCGGAACGTTCTCAAGTCGACGCGGCGACGGTTGCACCGCTGGCGGTTCGGGTTGAACATCAGGCACCGGACGCAGCGCGGCAATGCTGACGTCGGGCGACAACAGTGAAATCGGAGCCATCCGGGTGGCGATGAGTTTCTCGGGCAGCGGTTGGGAGCTTTCCGGCTGTTTCTGACGTTCGCGCCGGATGTTGTCGGACACCGGGGTCACGGGAGACAGCCGAACGATGCGTTCGCGGGCTCGGGAGTCAATGTCGCGCCGAATCCCGTCGGACAGCGCGCGCGTCGGAGCGGACACGCCGGATGCACGCGTCGCCTCAGCCCCTTTCAGCAACCCGACCTGCTGCGCTGACCGTTCGAACGGCCGCCTTCCGATGGGACCCAGCGGGCTGGTCTGAGCGGCAGCAACTGCCGAAAATGTCGCGACGAATATCAACATCGCAGGACGCAGGTAGAACGCAGACATCCCTTTTCCCCGATCAACCGGTCACACTTCAGACGGAAGCCACGCGCCAACTGGTTTATGCTGGCCGCGGCGGACGCCGATCCTTTTCGCTCTTCTTACTCCCGCGAGCCCGAATGTCACATTCTGCCCCGCTCGCGGTTTAGTCGCCGGAACGTGCGACTTGACAGCACAATTGCCGCAGCCTGTGAGTATTCATCACATTCTGCCTTCTCATCGTCTTTGTTCGGCGCGGAACAGCCGTCAGGGTTAGAAAACCGGGTCTGATTCGTTCAATCCGCCCAGCCGGAATGGTCTGCGAAGAAGAACAAGTGTCTCCGAAATGCCACGCCGTTCTTACTGTCATAGTCTTTCCGGAACGCTCGATTATCGCAGGCAACGCAGCTTAACGGCCCGACGCGCAGAAAAGCTTTGTTTTTCCGATCCCGCAGCGCTTAGGATCTGAAGCAAAAGCCCGATCTTCGCGACCTCTGCCTGAACACGGATTCCGCCGAATGTCCATCAAGAAACTGGTATCTCTGCTGAGAGAATCCCTGCGCCGACGCCCGCGCCCGGAGGTGCCGCGACGGCTGCGATTCGGTCTGATGTCGCTGGAAGATCGCAGGCTGCCCGATGCCAGTTTTGCCCTCGTCGGCAACGCCGTGCAACTTGACGGATTCGACCCGGGCGCAAGCGTGGAAATGGAGACGATCGCTGCCAACACATTTCAGTTTACTCTGACCGGTGACGTGTGGGACGCGACGCTGCTGCCCAGCGCCGACTTTTCGCTCGACGTCACCAACACCATTCTGACGACAACAACCGCCACTCCGATCACAGGCCTGGAAGTCGGGTCTGTCAACAATCCCGCCATCGTGACCGATGGAGCCCTGGGAGTTCAGGTTGCGGACCTGACAATTCATGCCACGGGCGACGTCACGCTGAACGCTGCGGCCAACGACTTCGACAACGTGTCGATCGCCGGCGACGATGTGGTGATCACGGATGCGGATGATCTGACGCTCGACATCGTCAGCGCCAACAACACGCTGACGGTTGACGCAACCGGTCCGGTGTCGGACCTCGCCGGAAGCGACGTGTCGGCGACGAACAACGGCTCGTTTTCCGGCAGCACGATCGATCTCGGCAACGGAATGTTCAATGTCGGCACGCTAACGTTCAACAGTGCGGGCAGCGTGTCGATCGCCGAAGACTCCGGCACGGACATCGTTGGCACAAATACCGCCGGCAGCCTGGACCTGACTTCCACCGGAGCGATCGACGACAGCGCAGCAACCAGCATCGGCGTCACCAGCCTGGCCGACTTTGACGGGACATCGATTTCGCTGGGCGGCGGCACGTTTAACGCGGGGACGCTGACATTTAACAGCGCGGGCAGCGTGACCATCGCCGAAGATTCCGGCACGGACATCGTCGGCAGCAACTCGGCCGGAAGCCTGGATCTGGACTCCACCGGTGCGATCGACGACGCGGGCGCCACCGACGTGACGATCAGTGGCCACGCGGACTTCAATGGCTCATCGATCAGTCTGGGAGCGGGCACGTTCAACGCCGATACGCTGACATTCAACAGCGTCTGAGCCGTCACGATCGTGGAAGATTCGCCGACTGACCTGACCGGAACCAACACGGCCGGCGCGCTGGACCTGACGTCGGGCGGCACGACGACGTTACTTTCGTCGTTCAGTCTGACAGCGTCCGGCGTCATCAACGGCGATGTGGTTGTTCAGAACGCCGCGACGCTGGACGCGGGCGACGGGCCGGGATTGCTGTCGGTTGCCAGTCTGATGATGGATGCCGGTTCGATCTTTCGAGCCGATCTGGACGGCACGACGGCCGCGACGCAGTACGACCAGGTTTCGGTGACGGGTGCCATCACGCTGGCCGGAGCCCTGACGCTGGATCCCGGCTTCACGGCGGCGAGCGGCGATTCGTTCACGATTCTGAACAACCAGGGCGCCGGTGCGGTCAGCGGCACGTTCACCGGATTGGCCGAAGGCGACCGAATCGCGGTCGCCGGTCAGTTGTTTCAGATCTCATATGCCGGCGGCGACGGTAACGATGTCGTGCTGACGGCCGTCGTCAACCAGTACGACTTCGACCTGGCAAATTTCGACCTCGCCGAAATGGACAGCGGCAATTCTCAGTTCATCACGCTGAACCGTAACGGCGACACGTCGCAGGCTTCGTCTGTCGACGTTGTGATTTTCGCCGGTGTGGGCGACACCGCCACGGCGGGATCAGACTTCACGGCCACAACCGTCACGGCGAATTTTGCCGCGGGAGCCAGCACGGCCAGCGTCGCCATCGGAATTCTCGGCGACACGATCGTCGAACGAGATGAAACGCTGTCGCTGTCATTGACGAACTTCAGCGCCGGCGGCCAGGTGGGAACGACGAATCCCACCGCCAGCGTGACTCTGACGAATGATGACACCGCATCCATCACGGTCGCCGACGTTTCCGCTGCGGAAGGCGCCGGAACCCTGACATTCACGTTGACGCTGGATCACGCGATTTCGGAAAACGTCACAGTCGTCGTCAACACGGCAAACATCGCCGGGCAGGCGGTGGCGGGAATCGATTACACAGCCATCGTCAATCAGACCGTCACCTTCACCGCCGGCGGCAGCCTGACCGAAACGGTCAACGTCACGCTGCTCGACGACACTCTTTTTGAGCCGAACGAAACGTTTCGACTGAACCTGTCGAACGCCCAGTTCGGCGGCACGACGGACGCCACGCTGGTGACGATCGGCGATCCTCAGGCCATCGGCACGATTCTGAACGACGACACGCCGATTCTGGTGCAGCTCGACGGCGGCGGGAATCTGAACATCACCG
>JAWKUA010000043.1 GCA_041398785.1 Planctomycetaceae bacterium
CAGCGGACGTGCTTATTCTGACTTCGCAATCTTCTATCGGGTCAATGCGTTGTCGCGGTCCTTTGAAACGGCGCTGTCTCGGCATGGCGTGCCGTTTCAGGTCGCGGCCGGATATTCCTTTTACGAGCGAGCCGAAATCCGTGATCTGGTGGGATATCTGCGACTGATCGAAAATCCGGCCGACGCGTCGGCTCTGGAACGTATCATCAACCGCCCGGCTCGCGGCATCGGTGACAAGACACTGGAACGGCTGCGCAGCTTTGCGTCGAAACACGGCATCACGGTGTTCGAAGCCGCCGACCGGTGCGACGAAGTGCCTTCGCTGACAGGCCGTGCTCGCAAAGCGCTGGCTGCGTTTGTCGACCTGATTACCCGCCTGAATGAACGTTCGTCCGAAAAGGACATCGCCGGACTGATCCGCCAGTTGATCGCGGAAATCAACTATCTGTCACTGTGGAAGGATGATTACGACGAGGTCGATCAGGACCGCGCGGCCAACGTTCATGAACTGATCAACGCCGCTCGCCAGTACGAAGAACAGCAAACCGCCGACGATGAGGTTCCGTCGCTGCAGGGATTTTTGGAACTCGCCAGCCTGACCAGCGAAGCTGACAGCGTTGATGAGTCCCGCGGTTCCGTCACACTGATGACGATGCACGCCGCCAAGGGGCTGGAGTTTCCCGTGGTCTACATTGTCGGCCTGGAAAACGGTCTGATTCCGCACGAACGAGCCGTGCGGGACGGTGATCCGTCCAGCTTTCAGGAAGAACGCCGTCTGCTGTACGTCGGAGTCACGCGGGCGATGCAGCAGCTTTTTCTGACGTCGACCCGCGAACGCGACTATCGAGGGACCCGGCGCACAACCATCAGAAGCCCGTTCGCTTCCGAATTGGTGCTGGACGTGGTCTGCGAAGATGACCTGTCGATGCTTCCGCCTCCGGTGATCAGGAATGCCGACGAGCGACTTCAGAAAGCCCGCGAACGTTACCGCAACTCGCGGCACTCGGCTCAACCGGGGCTGATGTCCGCCGCGGATCTGGAACGCCGGCTCTCCATCAGCGCCGACACCACCCTTGCCGACACGGCCAGTACCGACAACGGCGGGTTTTCGTCGGGAATGACGGTTCGGCACCCTCGGTACGGTCGCGGAATTGTCGTCGACGCGTCGGGCGGTTCCGGACGAGGAACCGTCACGGTTGAATTTGAACGGGACGGTCGCCGGGAAACCTTCGTCGCCGCACGCTGCCCGCTGCAGCCGATCGGAACGGAGTGAGCGGCTTCCGGCCCGCTCGTTGCAAATCGAGTTGGTCCGACTACGATGGGCGGCGGTTGCCGAATCTGACTCGATTCCGCAGTGGCCGGAGGCCTGGTCGCCGGACTCGCCCGACTTTTCCACACTTCAAAACGGTTCCCGCGAAGATCGACTTCCGGCGAATCCGCCGACTCCGTTTGTCGCTTGAAAGAACGCAGAAGGATCTTGCAATGAGTATCGATCACATCGCCCGGGCTCAGGTATTCCTGCCGGTTATCGAAGCCGCCGACCCCGGCAGCACCGGCGCCGGAACGACTCCCGGTAGTTTCTCCGCCGCGCCGCGGATTGCTCCCGGACGCGCCGGAGCGATGACGTTTTCGTCCCGCGATACACCGGGAATGCCGGGGCCGTCAGACAAGACCGCGTGGGACTTCATGCCGACGGACTGGTCGCTGAAACCGGGATTCGAAAACGACTACGAACGCGCCGACGCATGGCAGCCGCCGGCCGGATTTGAACCGGTCACGCAACTGGAGTCTGCTCGCCGCGGAATCATCACGCCGGAAATGCTGCGAGTCGCCGACCGGGAAAGTCACCTTTCGCCGGAACAGGTTCGGGACGAAGTCGCGGCCGGACGAATGGTCATTCCGGCAAACAGAAATCACCTGAAGTTCAATCTCGATCCGATGGGCATCGGCCGCGCGTCGAAAACGAAGATCAACGCCAATATGGGAGCCTCCCCGGTTTCGTCCGGCACCGACGAAGAGGTCGAAAAGCTGCACTGGGCCGAACGCTGGGGAGCCGACACGGTGATGGATCTGTCGACCGGCGGAGACCTGGACGCCTGCCGCGAAGCCATCATCGAAAACAGCACTGTCCCGATCGGCACGGTACCGATTTATTCGATGATCATCGGCCGCAAAATCGAAGACCTCGACGCGGAAATGATCCTCGCCACTCTGCGCCACCAGGCTCAGCAGGGCGTCGACTACTTCACAATTCATGCGGGAGTGCTGAAGGAACACCTGGAACATGTTCGCGATCGCCTGATCGGCATCGTCAGCCGCGGCGGTTCGCTGCTGGCGAAGTGGATGATCCATCACGACCAGCAAAACCCCATGTACACGCTGTGGGAAGACATCTGCGACGTGATGCGAGTCCACGACGTGACCTTCAGCATCGGAGACGGACTGCGTCCCGGGGGACTGGCCGACGCGACCGACGTTGCTCAGCTTGCCGAACTGTCGGCTCTGGGAGAACTCACGGAACGAGCCTGGCGGAAGGGTGTGCAGGTCATGATCGAAGGGCCAGGCCATGTCCCGCTGGATCAGATCGAATTCAACATGAAGCTGCAGCGGCGACTGTGCCACGGTGCGCCGTTTTATGTGCTCGGCCCGCTGGTGACTGACATGTTTCCAGGCTACGACCACATCACAAGCTGCATCGGAGCCACCAGTGCCGCGTGGCACGGAGCCAGCATGCTGTGCTACGTGACTCCCAAGGAACACCTCGGTCTGCCGAAGAAGGACGACGTCAAGCAGGGCTGCATCGCGTACAAGATCGCCGCGCATTCCGCCGACGTCGCTCTGGGAATCCCCGGTTCCCGAGACCGCGACGACGAACTGACCCGCGCGCGAGCGGCGCTGAACTGGGAGAAACACTTCGAACTGAGCTTCGATCCGGACACCGCGCGAGCCTATCACGACGAAGACCTGGACGTCGACACCGACTTCTGCGCGATGTGCGGCCACGACTGGTGCAGCGTCCGTATCAGCAAGGAAATCCAGCAGTTCGCCAGCGGCAAGTCAGATCAATATCAGTGGGACAAAGCCAAAGTCACTGACGCACTGACGCCCGAGCAAAAGGAAATCCTGGAAAAACGGGGAGTGCTCAGTCCGGAAGACATCCACCGCCTGGCGACAAAGACCCGCAAAGGCATGCACGCCGACGAAGCCAGGGCCGCCTGCCACAGCGACGTCACCGACGCCGAGAAAGCTCGCCAACTGCAGATCGTCGAACTGGGTACCGGCGCGTAGGCGTGCCGAAAAACGCGATGCCGTGGAAGGCTGCGGGTCAGGACACTTCCCGAGCGTACTCGAACATCGGAGTCGACAGGTAGCGTTCACCGGAGTCCGGCAGAATGACAACGATGTTCTTGCCGGCGTTTTCGGGGCGAGCCGCGACTTTCAGCGCCGCGGCCATCGCGGCGCCGCAACTGATGCCGCAGATGATGCCTTCTTCGCGGGCAATTCGCGGAGCCATCTCGATCGCTTCTTCACCGCTGACCTGGACGACTTCGTCGATCAGGCTGGTGTCGCAGTTTTGAGGAATGAAGCCGGCTCCGATTCCCTGAATGGGATGTTTGCCGGGTTCACCGCCGGACAGCACGGGACTGGTCGTCGGCTCAACGGCGATGCTTTTGACAGGCAGGCCTTTTTCCTGTTTCAGATAGCGGCTGACTCCCGTGATTGTGCCGCCCGTGCCGACCCCCGCGACGAAGATGTCTACCTTGCCTTCAGTGTCCTCGAAGATCTCGGGGCCGGTGGTTCTGAAGTGAATCGCGGGATTCGCGGGATTGTTGAACTGCTGCGGCATGAAGAAGTTGTCCTGCTCCGCCAGCTCCGTGGCCTTGTTGATGGCACCCTTCATGCCTTCGGCGCCGGGAGTCAGGATCAGGTTGGCTCCGAACGCCTTCAGCATCATGCGGCGTTCGACGGACATCGTGTCGGGCATCGTCAGAGTCAGCTTGTATCCGCGAGCAGCACAGACGAATGCCAGAGCGATCCCCGTGTTGCCGCTGGTCGGTTCGACAACTTCCATCCCCGGCTTCAGAGCGCCGCGTTCTTCGGCATCCCAGATCATCGACGCTCCGATGCGGCACTTCACACTGTACGCGGGATTGCGGCCTTCGATTTTTGCAAGGACGTTGGCTTTCAGACCGCTGGACAGCCGGTTGATGCGGACCAGTGGAGTACGGCCAATGGAATACGTGTTGTCTGCCAGGATCGCCATGCGACTTCCTTTCTGATCTGTCGGCTCAAGTGTCTCGGATCGAACTTTTTGACCCCAAAGCGTTGCGGAGCAGGCCGTTTTACCGGCCACATCACTCCCTGACGACATGGGTCGCCGCGTCGTTGTGTGTGACTTCAGGTGGGCAACACCATACTTTGCATATCGCTTGCTGTCGACGCAACGCGACTATGCAGGTCCTGTCCCTTTGTCCGTCCGCTCGTCCGTTCTCGTTCCAGGGCAAGAGCCCTGGAACGAGAAGGAGGATGCTGGCGAAGTTGCGGGACGCTCCCGATGAGTGCGGGTTTTCCCTGCCTTGGTAGGAATGTGTCCCGTTCGATGCGGGTTTTCGCGGCGGGATTTCCGAAATAAGCAAATACCCGCTGCGTGCAATCCCCCAGCTTTTTCCCGGTGGAGACCTGTCGCAAGCGAACCTACTGAGTGGATATGCCCGAGATTTCCGGCAGTCACTGCCGAAAAACCCAGGGGAAACGGTCTCGGAAGGTTCTTTTGACCGGCAGGTTCACCGGACACGAGTCCTCGCCGAAGTCATTCGACGGGGACTTTTTTGTTGCGCGGCTCCGCATTTCCGGGCGGCTCGGCGTCATCCGGCAATGCCGGCGTCCCCGGCTCTTCGACGGGCGGATTGATGAACTCCCGCCAGCCCTTCAGATTGACCGACACTTTCTCCGGGACCATGTTTTCCAGGTCCCCTCGCCGCGACTGTCGGAACAGCCACTGATCCATGTGTTCGGTGAAGTTGCGAATGACGGTCACTTCCACCGTGTCACCAACGTCAAACGCCTTCAGCCGTTCAACCAGATCCTCGAAGTCCTTCAGTGGCGTGTCCCCCAGTCCGGTGATCAGGTCGCCTTCGTGCAGCCCGGCTGCGGCGGCCGAACCATTCCGTACGACTTCCATTAGCAGGCAACCGGGAAACGCGGGCACTGGTGACGGGCGTCCGGTGATTCCCAGAGCCACTCGTCCCCGAGCGACAACACGGCCGACACCCAGCTCATTCTGAAGCTGCTGAATATCGGCTTCCGCAAGCGTGTGGCCGTCAATCACAAAGACTCCCAGGCCAAGCTGCATGCCCTGCGGCCTGATGAGCGACGTCATCCGCCGGAACTGCCGCAGCCCTTCGCTTCCGCCGGTATAGTCTTCAGTCAGAAAGACCTTCAGTTCGTCGTTCTGGAACTGAGGCAGCATGCCGCCGAACCGGACGCCGCCGAACGGTGCCGGCCGGCGGGCCGTTTCCCGCTGAATGAGGGAACCGAGCGATTCGAGCTCCGCGGCGGCCAGGTTGACGCGAGTCTTCCAGTTTCGGTCCAGGCAATCCTTAGCCCCCTCCGCGACCAGCAGGCGATCGGACGCGCACAGCGATTCCAAAGCCTCCGACGCTGCATGAACGGCGTCCGGATCTTCGGACAGATAACGCAGTTCCAGAATTTCCAGCAGTCTGGCAGCGACTTCGGCGCTGGGATGACTGTCGGCCAGTTCCGCGATCTTTGCGATATCCTCCGTGTTCACCGACTGCAATTGCCGGGACGCGGCCAGTCGAACGGCGAAGGCTGCGTCATCCAGGTCGGCGACGAGTGCCCGAATTTTGCCATCGGCGGAAGCAGATTCACCGGCGCCGGCAGTACCGGTGCAGCACAGCAGCAGGGATACCGTCAGGATGGCTCCAGGCCATTTCGCCATGGTCATGACCTTCCGCGGACAGCTTTTGGAGATACGGGAGCGACTGCCCGGTACGCCCGCAAACCTGCAGGAATCCGGCGACATCGCCGCCATTGTCGCGGCGTCGCGAAACCGGTTCAAGACCAGCGCGGGAATACCGCGTTGCGCAGTTTCTGCCGGTTTGCGGGGCATGTCCGCAGCGTCGATCACGCGTTGACAGTCTTTCGCCGTTGTTCGATACTCTGCCACCAAATTCCGCTTGAAAAAAACGGCGATTGCGCGAAATTCCGTTCGGCCACTGTGTTGCTCGGGCGGGACGAGGACCCGGTCGGAGTGCCGGCCATGTAAGGATTTGCGCCGGCAGACGTCACAAGTCTGGCAATTCGCGGTTGTTGACAATCAATTTCACAGCATTCAGGAACACGAAACTCATGGCAGGAAACCTTCACGAATTCACGGATGCGAACTTTGAACAGGAAGTGCTGCAGGCTTCAGAACCGGTCCTTGTCGACTTCTGGGCTCCGTGGTGTGGTCCGTGCCGGATGCTGATGCCGACGGTTGAAGAACTGGCGTCGGAGTACGCCGGGAAAGTGAAGATCGGCAAGGTGAACACTGACGAGAACCAGCAAACCGCGGCAGGTTATGCAATCACCAGCATCCCCACAGTGATGCTGTTCAAGAACGGTGAGATGGTGGACAAGGTGGTCGGCGCTCCACCGAAACAGCATTTTGTGAAGATGCTTGACGGAGCCATGAGTTAGCGAACGCGGCCACCGGCGTCGTCGCATTTGCGAGCCGCCGAACGCCGGCCACGGCTGGCGCGTCTTCGTGAGATCCGGTTCCTGCGACCGAAATTCCAGGACCGGCGGCGTGAGGGTCGCGGGAAAATTTTCGGCCGCGGCATGTCGCAGCGAAATCCGGCGAGAACTGGTTTGGGAAAGGAGTCCCGAACGTGACCGACGAAAACTCAGCACCAGCGCCGGAACGGCAGGCTACAGCGCCCGCTCCGCGCGAAGTCGGTCGGTCGTTGCCAGCGTCGGATGCCGGAACTCGCGGATTGAATCGTGTTGCGGCGATGTCATCGCAGCCGGCGGGAATCGCGGATGGTGATTCCATCCCCGCCGGAGACGTCGACGCTTTGAAGGTGCTGCTGCAGGCCAGTGCGGCGGCGGAGTCACTTCAGCAGCGCTTCGCGGAACTGCGGCAGCGCCAGGCCGAGGTGAATTCCGAACGCGCGCAACTGAGCGCAGATCGTGTCGCGTTCGAAAAGCGGGCTCGGGAATTCGCGGATCAGGTCGCTTCGGAACGCGCGGCGCAGCGCGAAGCCACAGCCGACGTGGAAAACCGCTCCCGCCAAATCCGGCAGTTGCAGGAATCGCTGACCACGCAGCAGGAGGAACTGCAGACCGCTCGCGAAAACCTGAAGGCCGAACGTCAGCGCATGCAGGACGCGCTGACCGAAGAACTGGCTCGCGAAAAGGAATCGCTGCAGCGGCAACGCGAATCGCTCGAAGAACAGCGCCGGCAACTGACGGCTCGCACCGAACTGCTCGAAAAGCAGCACGCGGAAAAAGTGGAACACGTCCACGGCGTGCTGCAGACCGAACGCGATCAGATGCGCGACACAATTCGCGGGGAACTGACATCGGAACTGGATCAGTTGAACCGCGAAAGACTCGAATGGCAGCAGCAGCGCGAAGCTCAGCGGCTGGAAATTCAGGAAGCCACGGAAAACCTGCAGCAGCAGCGGGAACTGTTCGGCGAACAACTGGACGCGGAACAGTCGCGGCTTCGGGATGAAATCGAAAAACGCCGCCAGGCAGTGCTTGCGGAACAGAACAACCTGCAGCGCCGCTATCGCTTTCAGTTTGAGCATCTGGCCCGCGCGCGGGAAGATTTCGAACAGGAACTGCGGCAGTTACGCCGTGAACAGCAGTTGTTTCGTTCAGAACGGAAGACATTTGACGAACAGCACCGTCTGCGGTTTCGCCAGCTTCAGCGAATTCGATCACTGTTGCTGCAGCGCGAATCGTCCCTGTCGCGCGAACAAAAGGTCATCGACCGAAGCCGCGCGTCGGCCGGGCTGGACCTGGAACGACAAAAGGCCCGGCTGCAGGAACATCAGGACGCTGTGATGCAGGATCTGCAGTCGCGTTCGCGGCAGGTTCGCCAGCAGGAAGATCATTTTCTGGCGACCGCCCGCAAGCTGGAAGAACGTTCGCTGCATCTGCATCAACTGCGAGCTGAACTCGACGGCAAACAGCGGGACATGCTGGAACAGCGGCTGCTGCTGGAAGAAACTCAGGCAGCCCTGAAACGCCTCGGCTCCGATCAACACGTCCGCGACGCCGTTGAACAGTCGCGGACCGACCTGCAGCAGTTCTTCGAACAACTCCACGATCAGCTTCGGTCGGAACGGCGCAAACTGGATGAGCGTGCCGCTCAACTGGCCGATCAGCAGCAGGCCTTCCGCCGCGACCGCGCGGAGCTTCAGCAGTGGTTCGAAGATCGTGAACGCGAGCTTTCGACAGTCACGCCCAGTTCTCAGGAAGCGACGCTGTCGGCTCGCGTGGCGGAACTGCAGGACGAACTGATCGCCGTTCGAAAGAAGTGGAACGCCGACCGAACGGAATCCGAAGCCAGAATCCGCGATCTGCTCGATCAATTGACCGCCGCCGAGACCACGGCGTTCAATGCGGAACCGCTTCTGCTGGCAGACGATTCCGCCGACGAACTCCTCGTCGCAGATCAGGCCGGCACTGTTGCTGCACAAGGCAACGCAGACATCGATACCGCGGAATCGGAAGCGGCTGGCATCGACGCCGCTGACGACCACCACCGCAGCGCCGCGTGATTTGGCGCCGGAGTCCCCGTCCGCGCCAACTGTGCTACGATGCATCCGGCCGTCGAGTGCTCGTCGTACTATCGGCGTGCGGGTTCCAGCCATGCACTCCACCGCGCCCCAGTCACCGACCCGCGTATTGCTGACACCTGACAACTGACAACCGAAACCCGTTCCGTCGTGCCCGACGCTCCCTTGATCGAACAGTCCCCGGAATCCATTCTGCTGGCCATTGCCGCGATTTTTGTGCTGGGTGTCGGCAGTCAGTGGCTGGCATCCCGTCTGAAGGTGCCTTCAATTCTGTTGCTGCTGGCAACCGGAATTCTGGCCGGTCCGGTGCTGGGACTGATCGATCCCGACAATTTGTTTCGGGAACTGTTGCTGCCGACAGTGTCGCTGGCTGTTGCCGTTGTGCTGTTTGAAGGCAGCCTGAGTCTGCGGTTGTCTGACCTGAAAGCGATCGGCCAGCCGCTGGTGATGCTGTTGTCGGTGGGCGTCGGCGTCACGTGGATTCTGTGTACCAGTGCCGCAGTGGTCGTACTGCAGTTTGAACTGCTGCCGGCGCTGCTGTTGGGGGCGATCCTGACAGTGACCGGCCCCACAGTTATCGGCCCGATGCTTCGCGAGATTCGTCCGACCGGACAGGTCGGCCCGATTTCGCGGTGGGAAGGCATTGTCGTTGACCCCATCGGCGCTGTTCTGGCAGTGCTGGTCTTCAGCACACAGGCTGCTGTCAGAACGGAACGGTTTCAGGACGCGGTCCGGATAGCGTCCGGCGGCTTTCTGCTGACGACGCTGATCGGAATCATCGTCGGTCTGACCGCGGCGACGCTGCTGAAGGAAATGCTGCGGCGGCATCTGATTGCCGACCACCTGCAAAGCCCGTTCGCATTGATGATCGTCGTCGCTGCATTTACAGCGTCGAATGTGCTGCACCACGAATCGGGTCTGGTAACCGTCACCGTGATGGGAGTCGTGCTGGCGAATCAGCACACGATCAGCATTCGGCACATCGTCGAGTTCAAGGAAAACCTGAGCGTGCTGCTGATTTCCAGCCTGTTCATTTTGCTTTCGGCCAGGCTGAATCTTCAGGACTTCACATCGCTTGGCTGGCGAGGTCCGGCGTTTGTGGCGTTTGTCATTCTGGTCGCACGGCCGATCAGCGTCATGCTGTCGACGTTCGGCAGCGGGCTGAAGATGAACGAACGGCTGTTTCTGTCGTGGCTGGCTCCGCGAGGCATCGTGGCGGCGGCGGTCGCATCCGTCTTCGCCCTGGAACTGGGCCCCGGTACGGGTCTGGTGCCGGCGGTGTTCCTGGTCATTGTCGGCACGGTCCTGGTGTACGGGCTGACCGCCGGTCCGGTTGCACGGCGGCTGGGACTCAGCGTGTCCGATCCGCAGGGTGTGCTGATCGCCAGCGCCCATCCCGGCGCGCGAGCGATCGCGAAAGTGCTGGCGAGCCAGGGGATCGCCGTGCGTCTGGTCGACACAAACGCCTACAACCTGCGGCAAGCCAGGATGGAAGGCATGCAGACGCTGAATGCCAATGTGTTGTCGGATTCCGTACTGGAGATTCTGGATCTGGGAGGCATCGGCCGGTTGTTCGCGCTGACTCCCAACGATGAAGTCAACAGCCTGGCCTGCGATCACTTCACGGAATTGTTTGGCCGGAAGGAGGTCTATCGACTCAGCGTCAGCAGGGCGAGATCTCAGCGGCAGGACAAATCCGCCGAAGTTCTCTCCGGACGTGTGCTCTTCGACAACGCGGCCACCTACGAAGCGCTCGACCTTCGCTTCGCCGCCGGAGCGGTTGTGAAGGCGACAAAGCTGACAAACGAATTCGGCCTGAACGATCTGCTGCAGCGGTACGGCGATTCCGCGCTGATTCTGTTCGCCATCGACGACAAGGGAAAGATGATTGTCTGCACGGCCGATCTGGAAACAACCTTCCATGCCGGCCAGACAATCATCGCGCTCGTGGATGAGCAGGCGAACGACAAAGCGACGGCGACTTCCCGCTGATTCGCCGCTGAATCGGTCGCCCGCACCGGGTACCACATCTTCGAAGAAGTTGTGCGGCGCAACCGTCGGAAAGCGTTATGGGACGTTCTTCCGCCAACGCAGGCGACATTCAAAGGTCGCCGGTCAGCCGCTTCCGATCGCTGCGAAGACGTCGCGGCGCGTGGTTTCCTTTGAAGCCGGGCGTTAAAGTTTCCGGCAACCCGGTTACAGGAGCTTCCGCATGAAACAAGCCGCTGCCATGATTGATCCCGAAGAGATCATTCCGTTCATGAACATTGACCAGACGGACTTTTCGACGTTCACGCGTCCGCAACAGATTCGGCATCTGGAAGTGGAGGGCTATGTCGTGCTTCCGTCGATCCTGCCGGCGGACGTGATCGCTCGCGTGAAACAGGAAATGGCCGACGCGGAAATGTGGCACACCAGCTACAGCGAACAGCAGACGCGGTCGATGACTCAGCCGCAGTGGCTCAGCCGTACCGCGGCCGAACTGATCGGGTTTCCGCCGATGATCGACTTCCTGACAGATGTGCTGGGACCGGATATGTGTTCACGCGAGGATTCTTTCAGCGAACTCACCCCGGTTCGCCGGGCATCTCGATGCACACCGACGGCCAGCCTCACGGATCGAATCTGTTCGGCTGGGAAGGAAGCTGTCCGCGACTGCTGCGGGTTCTGTATTACCTTGACGAACTGACGCCCGACCGCGCTCCGTTCCGTTTGATTCCGCGATCGCATCTGTCGTTTCATGCCGACGCCAGTCCGTATGTGCGATACAAGTGGCATCCGGAAGAAATCACGCTTGTCTGTCCGCCGGGAACAGCCGTGATTGTGCCGTCGATGCTGCTGCACGCGTCTCACCCGAATCGGGATTCGCAGCCTCGCGAACTGCTGCAGTTCGGATATCGCCCGGCGTGGGCCGGTCCGATTCAGCCGGTCGATGAGTGGGATCCGGAACTGGTTGCGGGTGCTCCTGAGATTGCCCGGCCGTTTCTGCAAAGCCTGAACACATCCGGCCACGTCTGGGAACAGCCGCACAAGCCCCCGGGGATGAAAACGGAAGCTCCCGGCATCAACCCCAGCCGGTGGGGCGACTGACGACGGCCGAGGTGAACACATCCTTCGCGGTGCGAGTTTCGGCGAATACTGCCGAATGCAGTGATCCGGGCGAAACGACATGTCGCGCCCGTAGCGGATGGGCCGAAGTGACCTTGCCGTTCCGATCCCGTCACCGGTAGAACACAAGGCTCCTGTCTTGCTCCGGATCGGCGCCGCATGTGGTTCCCAGTGCAATTCCGAGACGTCTCCCGTGCCGCTTCGGCCGCCGAACCGCTGCGCTGCGTCAACTGCGGCGCGGAAGTTGACCATCACGACGCAGGCAACGACCGTTGCCGGAGCCGATGCTGTTCGGAATGCGAGGGCCATTCTTCGAAGTGGTCCTCCAGCGATCTGCTTGACCAAATCGCCGCGATGCCTCCCCTTCCTGACATGCCGGAACCCTTTTCGATTGCGGCCGGCGCTCTTCGCAGGGACCGGCCGCCGCCGAAACACCCGACACACCACACCGCCCGTCACGAAGCAGGATCAAACCACTTCGGAAAGTTCTGGCCAGACATCGACACAACGGAAACAAGAGCCCCGGCGGCCCGCGACCCGCAGGCGGACAAACGACAGTCACGAACCTGCAACCGACGATGAGTCCGCGGCCGCTGCGGCGGCGAAACCAGATGTTCCGCTGAATCCGACCGCGGCGAAGCCGAGATTGTCTGGGTGCCGCTGAGCATTCCGGAAACTCTGATGTCCGCCGAACCTGCCGCGGAAATGGAACCGTCGCAATCGAATGCCGAGCCTCTTGCGTCGACTGCAGAAGCCGAGACTGCTTCGACAACCGCGACGGAGTCCGAACAAACACACGTCGTCGGCGCCGTTCACGTCGATCCGCCCGGCGCCGCGCCGCTTCTCATCAGTGCGACGGAACAAAAGGATTCCGCCGGCCGCAGATCCATTCGTCGAAACCAGCAATCGAGACAACCGCTTTCTCGCCCGAATCTGCCGCGCCGACAATCGGGCACGGCGGACCGCCCGGCATCCGAGTCCATGGAAGGAACTTCAGCCGTGAAACATCATTATCGTGTCGACCGTCCGACTGCTGTGCCGGGTGACTCCGTCGAGTCCGTTCCTCAGTCGGCGGCTGGGGAAGTTTCTCCGCCTGCGGCAACGCGGCGGCGTCGATTCGACGGACCGGAACCGATTGCCGACATAACGGACACGGCCTCCGGTCGAACGCGAACACGCGGACTTCCCCATCAGTGGTACATCGACGAACGACACGATTCCCGAGGTATTCGCGGTCCGCACTATCAGGTGACGGTACCAAAGCGGTCCAACTTCACGTCGATGACCGGGCAGTTCCTGGCGTATCTGGGAGTGCTCGGCCTGACGGTCGGAACGGCGATGGTGATCTACGGGCATTTCGGCGGCTATTCAGACTACACACCAACGGGCTGGCTGGTCACAACCGCGGCTCAGATGCTGCTGTTTCTGGGTGTGATCAATCTCGTGTCCGGCGGGATCGAACAGAACAACGACGATGTGTCACAGCGCATCAATTCGCTCGGCGACCAACTGATGCGGATTCAGGAAGTGAACGAACAGCTTCTGCGAGGTCCGAAGATCTCCGCCCGACGCTATGCCGACCCGAACGCCCCGCTGGAAGAATCCGAACGAGAGTCCGTCATGGCCGACGAACGCGTTCGTTAGGCGTGCGGTCGATGAGAATCGACCCGCCAGCCAAGGGGCGCTAGCCCCGGTTCACTGCGGGCACAACCGCGGCTAGCGCCGTGCGGCTCGCGGGCAGGTGACAACTCATCCGCCGCTCACCGGTGCGGAATGGACCGCCGAGGTTCGCGGCGAGCAGCGCGACGTGAGTCCGCTTTCGCCGAGTTCGGCTGCGTTCTTTGCAATCGTCGATGACGAGTGCGGACTGACGTCGCGCAGCTCGCCGGGTGCGGAATGGACCGCCGAGGCTCGCGGCGAGCGGGACAGAGGACATGGCGATCTGGCTCCGAAGGGACGGACGTCATTTTGGGAGACCGCCTGGCGGTCGTCGCGCAGCGGAACGTGACGAGTACGGAATGCGACGCAGGTCCGCACTTACCGGATATCGAAACGGATCAGAGAACAGAAATCGTTGCGCGGGCTCCCGTCATCCGTACGTTCGCGGACGCACGGAAATTGGAGGAGTCGCCACACTCGAATGCTTGCCGGACAGCTTCCGAATGTCAGACTGCAGAAAAAGCCGCTAACAACTGCCGCCGTTGTTCGAACCAACATGGTCTCCACCTCAGAACGAAAGCACTTTGCGTGATCGATGTTTCGAACATCAGCAGGTCGTTTGGTTCCATTCGGGCCGTGGATTCCGTGTGTCTTCAGATCAATGCGGGAGAAGCGTTCGGGTTGCTGGGGCCGAATGGTGCCGGCAAGACAACAACGCTGAGCATGATGGTCGGGATGCTGAAGCCCGACAGCGGTACCGTTCGCGTTGGCGGCGCTGACCCGGCCGAAGCCTCCGCGCGGGAATCCATCGGCATCGCTCCTCAATCACTGTCGCTGTATGAAGAACTTTCCGCTCAGGAGAACCTGAAGTTTCTGGGGCAGCTCTATGGTTTTTCCGGAACCAGGCTGAAGGAACGCATCGACTGGTCGCTGGAATTCGCGTCGCTGACCGATCGCCGCGGATCGCTGGTCAGGACATTTTCCGGAGGCATGAAGCGGCGGCTGAACATGGCGGCTGCGCTGATTCATGACCCGAAGGTGATTCTGTTCGATGAGCCCACGGTCGGTGTCGACCCGCAGTCCCGCAACCATATTTTCGACTGTATCGAGCAGCTCAAGCGCGACGGGCGCACCGTGATCTACACGACTCACTATATGGAGGAAGCGGAGCGGCTGTGTGATCGCGTCGGCATCATGGATCAGGGACGAATTCTGGCGATGGATACCGTCGACAGCCTGTTAAAGCAGCACGGAGGTGAATCGGTGGTTGAGGGCGAACTGGATCCGGATTGCGAAACGTCAGCGTGTCCCGGAATTCAGGACGATCGAAAGTTTCAGTTTCGTTCACAGAATCCGCTGCGTGATGTGATGAAGGTTTCTGAATCCGGGGTGACATTCCGGTCCGTACAGATTCGGGAACCTGACCTGGAATCCGTGTTTCTGTCTCTGACCGGTCGCAATCTGCGGGATGCCTGATTGCGGCCGCGGCCGGGGAGTCCCATCCATCACATCCGTCTTCCGATTCGGCACGATCCCATGAAACGCGTTCTTGTTCTGGCATTCAAAGATCTGAAGCTCATCACGCGAGACAAGCTGGGCATGTTTTTCATGCTGGTGTTTCCGATCGTGATGGCGTTGTTTTTCGGGTCGATCATGGGAGGCTTCAGCGACGCCGGCAGCCGGTCGCTGACGGTGGCGGTAGTCGATCTCGACAGGTCAGATTTCTCCGAAAAGTTCGTCAGCGCGCTTTCGGAAAACGATTCCGTCGCAGTGACAGCGATGGAACGAGACTCGGCGATTGACAGTGTCCGAAGAGGAAAGCACGTCGGTGTGATCATTCTGCCGCCGAAATTCGGCAGGACGGCGGGAGTCTTCTGGAAGGAATCTCCCGCCATTGAAGTCGGTGTGGACCCTTCCCGGAAGGCCGAAGCGGGAATGCTTCACGGGCTGGTGATGCAATCGATGGGGCAACTGGTGATGTCTCGCTTTCAGAATCCGGCCGCACTGAAGCCGCTGATTGAGGAATCGAAGCAGCAGATTGCCGCCGACGATTCGATACCGCCGACGATGCGTCCGGTGCTGGCCACACTGATGAATTCGACTCTGGCGATGTTTGATTCGCTGGAAGCCGTCCGGCAATCGGCTGGCAGCGAAGCAGGCAGCGACGACTCGCACCTGAACCCGGCGGGCGGCGGATTTCAGTTTGCGAACGTTCGACAGATCGATGTGTCTCGCCAGGTGGAACCGGGATCTCAGGCGGCGATGCTGCAAAAGGTGCGATCGGGCTGGGACATCAGCTTTCCTCAGGCAATGGTGTGGGCGATTCTGGCCTGTGTCGCCGGCTTCGCAACTCTGATCGTTCGGGAACAGACACTGGGCACTCAGACTCGGCTGCTGGTCGCACCGGTCAGCCGTCCGCAGTTACTGGCCGGCAAGGCAGTCGCCTGCTTCATCTGCCTGGTGCTGGTGCTGACAATGATGACTCTGATCGCGTTAATCCTGGGCATGAGGCCCGAGCGGTGGGATCTTCTGGTGATGGCGATCGGTTCGATCGGAGTCTGCTTCGTGGGTCTGATGCTGCCGCTGTCGCTGCTGGGGCGAACGGAGCAGGCCGTGTCCGGAGCCGTCTGGGGCGTCTGCACCGTGCTGGCGATGTTCGGGGGCGGCATGATTCCGGTGGTCTTTATGCCGCAGTTCGTCCAGAAGCTAAGCAACTACGACCCGGTGAAGTGGGCCGTCTATTCGATGGAAGGCGCGATCTGGCGAGGCTTCACGTTTGGGGAAATGCTGCTTCCGTGCGGCATCCTGGTCGGTGTCGGCGTCGCAGCCGCGGCGCTGGGTTCGTGGATGATTTCTCGGCGGGAGATGTAGCGACCAGTGCCGCTGTTTCACCGGGCTGCTCGCGCCGGGACCATGTCGGATGCGGCAAAGGCTGCGGATCGGCAACCGCACAGTCCGTCTTTGCCCGGTGACGGATCGTGGGTTATTGTGTGCGTCCGCTGTGACGGTCGCCGGGACCGTCGCGCGTCGCCGCCGTCATTGCCACTGAAGCCACCCGTTGATTTCGATCGTCTTCGTTATTCCCACGCTGGACCAGTCCGGGGCCGAGCGGCAACTGACGCTGCTGGCGACAAATCTGCCGAAGGACGAATTCCGGGTTCATGTGATCGCGCTGAATCGAGGCGGCTACTACGCGGCGGAACTGCAGCGGCACGGCATCAGCGTCGACATTCTGCAGAAGCGATTTCGATTCGACCCGCTGACGTTTATGCGACTGAAACACCGGCTGCGCCAGTTGCAGCCGGACATCGTCCAGTCCTATCTGTTCGCTGCGAATGCGTACGTGCGAATGCCGCTGGTCGTTCCCGCGACGTCGCGCGTGATCGTTTCCGAACGCTGCGTCGATTCCTGGAAGAGTGGTTGGCAACTGCGAATTGATCGATGGCTGGTGAATCGTACTGATGCCATGACCGCGAACTCCGCCAGCGTCGCTGCGTTCTATCGCGACACTGTTGGCGTTCCGGAAGACAGAATTCACGTGATTCCGAATGCCGTGACTCACACCGCGGATGAATCGGCGAAGCGGGATCTGCGAACGGAACTCGGACTGCCCGACGACGTGCGCCTGATCGGTTTTGTCGGACGTCTGGCACGGCAGAAGTGTCTGAAGGATCTGGTCTGGGCGTTTCAACTGCTGCACCAGATCGTCGATCAAAAAGTCGCGCTGGTGCTGATCGGTGACGGTCCGGAACGCGACGCCATCGCGGAATTCGCGGTCAACATGGACTGCCGCGACAAGTTGTACCTGACCGGACATCGCGACGACGCGGCTCAGTTGATCGCGGATCTGGACGTGTTCTGTCTGCCGAGTTCGTTTGAAGGCATGTCGAACAGTCTGATGGAAGCCATGGCGTGCGGAGTTCCGGTTGCCGTCAGCGACATTCCCGCGAATCTGGAACTGGTCACGGATGGAGAAACCGGGCTGACGTTTCCGCTGGGGAATTCTCCGGAACTGGCGAAAGTTCTGAAACGGCTGCTGACCGACGCGAAATTGTCCCAACGTTTGTCCGGCGCTGCGAAGAAACGGATCGTAGAACACCACAGTGTCGAACAACTTGTCTCCCGTCATCGGAATCTTTACCGACAACTGCTGCACGGCCGGACAAGGCAATGACACGATCCGACGCAGAAACGCATCAGATCTGAAATCTCAAATCTGAAATTTCAAATCTCAAATCACTGACAACTGACAACTGACAACTGACAACTGAATCCCCCCATGTGCGGAATTTCCGGGGCTGTCTGGTGGCAGCCTGACAAACAGATCAGCCGGCAGACGCTGCAGCGGATGACCGACTGCATTGCTCACCGCGGCCCCGATGCGGAAGGGCATCTGCTGCTGCCGCCGAACGACGCTTGTCCGGTCGGCGTTGCTCTGGGGCACCGGCGGTTGTCCATCATCGACGTCGCCGGCAGTGCTCAGCCGCTTGGCAACGAAGACGGTTCCGTTCAGATCACGTTCAACGGAGAAATCTACAACTACCGCGAACTGCGGGAATCACTGCTGGCTGCGGGCCATCGTTTCGCCACCAACGGCGACACGGAAGTCATCGTGCATCTGTACGAACAGTATGGTCTGGATTTCGTCGATCACCTGCGAGGGATGTTTGTCTTCGCGATCTGGGACGCCAATCAGAAGCAGTTGGTTGTGGCTCGCGATCGTCTGGGACAGAAGCCGCTGTTCTATCGTCTCGAAGACGGCCGGCTGGCGTTTGCGAGTGAACTGAAGGCGCTGCTGCAGATTCCCGGAATCCCGCGGGACCTGAATCGTTCATCGGTGCTGAGGTTTCTGACGCTGCAGTATGTGCCACATCCTCACAGCATCCTGAGCGGTTTCAGCAAGCTGCCGCCGGCGTCGCTGGGAATTTTCCGGGACGGCGAATTTCGCGTGCGCCGGTACTGGTCACCGCCGTATGATCTGCCGGAGACCAGCCGTCGCCACATTTCTGACTGGACCGAAGAGCTGCGGCACGAATTGAGCGAAGCGGTGCGGCTGCGGCTTCGCAGCGACGTTCCGCTGGGAGCGTTCCTGTCGGGCGGAATTGATTCCACCGTGATCTGCGGGCTGATGCAGAAGCAGCTTGATCAGCCGGTGAAGACGTTTTCGATCGGGTTCCCGGTGAAGGCGTTCGATGAGCGTTCGTATGCCCGCCAGGCGGCGGAAATGCACGGCACGGATCATCGTGACGCACTGGTCGAACCGGACGCCATCAGCATGCTGCCAAAGCTGATCTGGCACTACGACGAACCATTCGGCGACAGCAGCTCCATTCCCACGATGTATCTGTCGGAACTGACTCGCAGGCACGTCACGGTCGCTCTGACGGGAGACGCCGGCGATGAACTTTTCTGCGGCTATGACCGTTACCGGGCCGTTCGGATCGCGGGGCGACTGGACCTGATTCCGCGATGGATGAGATCAGCGCTGCACAGCATCGTGGGAGCGCATCTGCCGGCGTCGATCAAACAGAAGTCCTTTCGTCGGCGACTGAAGCGGTTTCTGGAGACACTGAATCAGCCGCCGGAACGCCGCTACCTGAACTTCATTTCCATCTTCAACCGTGACCGGCTGCAGGAACTTGTTACGCCGGAGCTGTGGAAGCTGACTGACGATGAAGACCCGGCGGCGTTCATTTTCGACGCGTACACACACTTTCCGGACCGCGACTTTGTGACTCGCACGACGGCGACGGACCTGCTGACGTATCTGCCGTGCGACCTGCTGACAAAGGTCGACATTGCCAGCATGGCCGTCGGTCTGGAATGCCGCAGTCCGATGCTGGATCATCACGTCGTGGAACTGGCGGCGAAGATGCCGCTGTGCGTGAAGCAGTCCGTGCAGCAGGGCAAGAAGGTGCTGGTCGAGACATTCCGCGACCTGATTCCCGCTGACATTCAAACGCGAAAGAAAATGGGGTTCGGAGTTCCGATCGATCACTGGTTCCGCGATGAGCTGAAGGATCTGCTGCACGACGTACTGCTGTCTCAGCGAGCCCGGGAGCGCGGCCTGCTGGAACCGGAGGTCGTGCGTCGACTGGTGGAGGAACACACGTCGTCAAAATTCGACCACGCGTATCGGCTATGGAACCTGCTGTGCCTGGAACTGTGGCAGAGAATCAACCTCGACGGAGAACCACCAATTCGCGCGACATCAACAATCACCTGACGACGTCGATGTCTGAACCACACAGACTGCAAGGTGCGTTCGCACTTATACTCCTCTCGGCCTGCACAGAGGCCACTTTCATTTAACGGTTATCCGGAGGCGCACTTTGCTTGACTCATTGGCGTACGCCTTCGGCTGACCGCTAATCAACTCCAGCCTGACCGCTTGAAGTAGAAAAGCCGGTTCATCCGGGAAACGGCCGTGTTTGTTCGGATGCGTTTCAGGCGCGGTGGGTCGACGTAGCGATAGCCTGTGGTGTGAGCCACCGGTCTGGCTGAAAAAGCAACGCTCGTTTGACCCGTGGCCGCAGACCAGACCACGTTGGTGCGCAAACAACCTGACCTGCGGCCACCGGTTAAACGACTCGAACTACGTCGCGGCGTTGTCAGCGAGGGCGACATAGGGTCTTTGGAGCAAAGTAAGGGTGGGTCGGAATGGATTTTATTCAGCCAAGAGCGGAGCTGTCAGCATTAGGTCGCTGTGTGACTCGCGGCTGTCCGTTCGGCAGGAATCACGGGCGCGACCGGGCTGACCGCCGACGGTCCCGAATCCATCCTGCAGCGAGGACCGAGGAGCAAATAATGGTTCCTGACACCTTTGGCGGCTTCCCCCGGTCTTCATCGACGTACAACGCCGATGGCCAGCCGGTGGAATCGATCAATGCGCTGGGCAGCCGCGCAACGCAGGTTTATGACTTCGGCCGCGGCGTGGGAACGATCGATGCCCGCGGCAACCGCAGCACCAGCATCTACAACAGCGTCAGTCGCGTCGTGGCCAGCCAGAACGCGCAGGCCTTCGCTGGACGACGATCTTCAACTCGGTCGGTCAGGTCGTTGCCTCTCCAGGACCCGCTGGGCAGCGCAGGCAACATCTATGACAGTGCCGGACGCACGGTGGCCACGGAGAATCCCGCTGAACGATCGCAGCACGGTGGTCTACAACATCGCTTCGCAGACGATCGCCACGATCGATGCCAACGATCATCGCTCGACGAATATCTACGACCCAGTCTCGGCCGCAATCTGGCGGAAGTCAATCCGCTCGATTACCGCACAACAACGGTGTTCGACGCCGTCGGGCGGCGCATCGCCCTGATCGATGCCCGGAGCAACCGCCACAGCTTTACCTATGACGCCACCGGCAATCAGACGCAGCAGATCGATCCGCTCGACCGCCGAGGTAACATCCGGCTACGACGCAGCGTCGCAGCAGGTTCTGAGAATCGATGCTCGCGGCAACCGCCTGGCTACGTGTTCGACGCCAACGGTCAGCTCACCGTTCGGAAATATCCTGATGCCTCACGGGCGACGTTCGCGTATGATGCAGGCGGCAACAGAACGCTCATGGCCAACCAGACGGGCCGGTACAGCTTCTCGTATGACGGCGTCGGAAACACGACTGTGGCCGCACACCCAGACAATAAGACGATCACCTATGCCTGGGACCCGGTGGGCAACCGGGCTCACATGGACGCTCCAGATTCCGGCCGCTTCGCGTACAGCCACGACGCCGCCAACCAGATCGCCTGGCTGCACAACCCGTTCAACGAACGCACCACGTTCACCAATGACAATGCCGGTCGCCGCATTCTGCAGAAGAACGCGAACGGCACGCGGGCGTCGTACGCGTACGACGATGGCAGCAATCTGACGGCGGCTGTACAACCTCAAGAGCGACGGCAACGTGATCAGTTCGTTCGACTACCGCTACGACGACGCCGGCAACCGCGTCGCCGTGGGAGAAGCCAACGGCGACCGCGTGACTGGACCTACGACGATGCCAACCAGTTGCTGTCCGAACACCGCAGCGGGTAACGCCTACCGCAACACGTTCACGTTCGACCCCGTGGGCGTACTTCGTCCTCAACGGACGGGACAAGAACCACCACCACCTTCGATAACGCCAACCAGATCGAGTACTCACTCGCCGCTGCGGGAAGGACCACCTACACGTTCGACAACGACGGTAACCAGCAGATCGTGCTTGAACCAAACGGCGATCGGACGACCTACGGCTGGGACTTTGAAAATCGCATGGTGACTGCGGCCTCCCGACCAACGTCCGCAACACGATGACCTATAACGCCGACAACCGGCGAGGTCCTAAAACAGCAGAATACCGACGTCACGAAGTTTCTCTGGGATCCGGCTGCAGATGCCTACCTTGCGGAACTCGATTCCGCGGACACAGTGGACGTCACATACAGTTGCGAGCCGGTTGAGTACGGCCATGTGGTCACCCAGCGTCGCGGCAATGATAGCTACTGGCGGCAGGCCGACGCACTGGGGTCATCACGAGAGTTGACGAACGTGGTCCAAGCAGCGACCGACACGTACATCTATGATGCGTGGGGCAATCAGATCGCCAGCACCGGCACCACCGTCAACCCCTTCCGCTGGGTCGGTGGCTTGGGATATTACTTTGATTCTAGCGTACCGGACTGCACTACGTTCGAGCGATACTATCAGGATGACATAGGGCTTTGGCTTTCTGGAGACCCTCTCAGGTTGAAAAAGTATTGAATCTGTATTCCTATGGCTATAACAGTCCACTACTCCATGCCGACCCCTCAGGGCAGCCCGGTGGAACGATTCCATTGTCAAAAATTGCTCGGCTTCTGCAGATCATTGCTCGTGGTGGTCCAGCCACCCAAGCCGCGCTGCTTCGCTCAGATCGCTACTAAGTTCCATTCCGATACTTGGCTGGATCGCTATTCTTTATTCACTCTGCCTCACGTATGGCGCGTACCGCTGCTCGTCAGGGTGGAAACGATGTGTGAAGAATATGGAGGACAAAAGCGAAGAGACAGACTGCGAAGAACGAGTGTGTTTGGGGATTCAAGCCCCCCTGTATGGGATCTCGGCGAGAAACTGAACGAGTGTGCGGAGCGATTCGCAGGCCCTTTGAGGAAAAGTGCCATTGGCAGTACCTGCTATGCACCGCTTGCCGGTGTGGCTGGGGTGGATTCAAGTACCAACGTCCGATTGTGCCCCGCGGGGTCGATTGTCTCGATATGTGCGCTGGACCAACCGCAACTGGCTTGCAGAGTTCCCGACGACACCGTAACTGCAGCGATTCAAACCACTAGTGGATATCTCGGAAATATTGGGAGTTGAGTGTGATTCGAGTTGGTTCAGTCGAGTGGCCATTAGGCATTAATCTTGAAGAACATGCGTCTTGGAAGATGATCTGTACCGCCGCGGCGCGAGGCGTACCGGGATGACAGCCGTGCCATTCATAGTGAACATTTTATTCGGGCTGCGAGCGTGCTAGGTGTCCCGGCATTGGTCGACCGGTTTGGAGGATTCGCCGCTGCCGTCCGCCAACTTCGCGAAGCTTCCCATGAGTGCTACCCACCTTTGATCTCCTACGAGGAATGCAGAACTGGAAGAAGGGCCGGAGTATTTGTCGACAGAACTCCGGAATCGGATCGAGGCCTTCAACATTCGAGCAAATCCCTTCCGGCCATTGAAGATGCTGTCAACTTCGCTTGCTTTATCAGCGGTCGCGGGCACAACGTGTCGCCGATCAAGCAGCACGGAGACACCGTCCCGACTACGAGGTTCGCTCGGCAAAAATGATCCTGTGCAGCATTTGGCAGACATTTGAAACAAGAAACACGGTGCGGTGACAACAGGTGCTGAGCAACCACTTTCATGTCGTGCTGAGAACTCGGCCCGATGTGGTGGCTCAGTGGTCGGGATGACGAGGTGGCTCGGCGGTGGTGGGAGCTGTTTCCCCGGCGACGCAACGAGGACGGGTCGGCGGCGGAACCGGCCGAAACCGATCTCAATGCGATCACGAACGATGCGGCCGTGCTGGAGGAACGCCGCAAGCGGTTGTCGAGCATTTCGTGGTTCATGCGATGCACGTCGGAAGTGATTGCCCGCCTGGATGCGGCGAACGCCGAAGACGAATGCACGGGCCGGTTCTGGGAGGGCCGCTTCAAGGCTCAGGTGCTGCCCGATGAAGAATCGCTCGCCGCCTGCATGGCCTGCGTCGACCTGAATCCCGTGCGAGCCGGTCTGGCGGAAACTCCGGAAGACAGCGACTTCACCAGCGTGCAGGAACGCGCGGCCGATCTGAAGGCGGCGGAGCAGTTTTCAGTTGGCAGTGTTCAGTGTTCAGAGAAATAGGCGGGAAGGCGGGGCCGTATAGTTGACTGGGCGAGGGTCTGACGGTCAGAAAGCGCTGTTATCAACCTACAGGCGAAGAAGGCGGGATTACCATCGGCGAAAGAGGCGGGGCCATCCATTGTTGACGTGACGAAGTCTTACGGTTAAGCTTCGGCCTGTCAACTGCGGGCTTGTCGCCGTTTGTTGAGTTTCGAATTCCCAGAAAGGCTGTCGTCATGGCACGCGTAAACCGCCGGGAAGTGTTGTCGGAAGATGAGATTCAGGTGGTTCACTGCATCAACCGCTGCGTGAGGCGGGGGTTTCTGTGCGGAGCGGATCCGGTTTCGGGTCAGGACTACGAGCATCGGCGGCAGTGGATTCGTAATCGGCTGGAATTTCTGGCCGGAGTGTTCGGCGTCGAAGTCATGGGGTTCGCTGTGATGAGCAACCACTTTCACGTCGTGCTGAGGACTCGGCCGGATGTGGTGGCGGGGTGGTCCGATGAGGAAGTCGCTCGGCGGTGGTGGGCTTATTCCCTCTGCGACGCAATCAGGACGGATCGGCGGCGGAACCGGCCGAGACGGATCTCAACGCGATCATCAATGACGCCGCGACGCTCGAAGAACGCCGCAAGCGGCTGTCGAGCGTGTCGTGGTTCATGCGGTGCATGTCGGAAGTGATTGCCCGCATGGCCAACGCCGAAGACGGATGCACGGGCCGGTTCTGGGAAGGCCGCTTCCAGAAATCAGGTGCTGCCCGATGAAGAAGCGATCGCTGCGTGCATGGTCTATGTCGACCTGGAGCCCCGTGCGAGCCGGTCTGGCGGAGACTCCGGAAGACAGTGACTTCACCAGCGTTCAGGAACGCGTGGCCGATCTGAAATCGGCGGAGCAGATTTCAGACGACAGCGTTCAGTTATCAGAGCACGGCGCGAAGTCGGCAGCCGAACAGGCCCCCTCATCCGCCCTTCGGGCACCTTCTCCCCCGCGGGGGAGAAGGTCGCGTCGAACACGGTCCGAAAGCCGGCTGGCTGGCTCCGGTGGAACTGGATCCAAAGCGAAAGAAGGTCCGCGAAGAATCCAATCCTCGCCGAGCCGCAACAAAAGGCTGTCTGCCGATGACTCCTGGCCGAGTACCTGCAACTCGTCGACTGGACCGGTCGCCAGCTTCACCCCGGCAAGCAGGGCGTGATCTCGGAGAGCTGCTCCGCCGATTCTGGAAGCGGCTGGGCACTCTCGGGAACTCTGGCTGCACATGGTGAAGAAGTTCGGCAAACGTCGGGCGTTGGTGTCGGTTTCGGCAGCAACACGGCAGTCGATGGATTCGCCGAATTCTGCCGCGAAGATCGGTGCCGTGTGACGAGGAAGAGTCGACGCAGGTTCTTTCGGCTGACCTGTTGCTGCTCACGACTGGAGAAGTCAAAGGAGAACTCAAAGGGGGGCAGGGCTCGTTGATCGGCTCATCTGCCTGCGAAGAGTTGCACGAGTCGATGAAGCCTGCCCTTTGATGCATTCCTTTGTCACGTTCAAGGCAGCCATCGCCGGAACCGTGCGATGCTTGTTCCGGCAGACATCTGCTTAACGGGGAGACCGGAGGGCTCGTCGGGATTGCGCTCGCTGGTGCGGGAAGGCGGGATGGCGGCGTGGCTGTCTGGCCTGGCCGGATCTCACACGTGCTTGTACACGGATTCGAAGTCGATGTCGTATCTCTTCATTTTCTTGTACAGCGTCGTGCGATTGATGCCGAGCGCTCGCGCGGTGCTCTGGCGATTCCAGCCGTTGGATTCCAGAGCCTGGATGATGAGCTGCCGTTCGGGCTGCGACAGAGCTTTCTTCAGCGACGCTCCGCCCAGGTGTGCTTCCACGGACGCCCGTCGTTCGTCTTCGACAAAGATTCGTTCGGGCAGATCCGCGGCGGTGATGCGGTCCGTTCGCGACAGCACGACGGCGCGTTCGACCACGTTGACAAGTTCCCGCACGTTTCCGGGCCAGCGATACTGCTGCATCGCCTGCAGAGCGGATTCGTCGAATCCAACAATGTTGCGGCCTGTCTGTTCGCGGAACACTTTCAGGTAGTGATCGACCAGCAGCGGGATATCGCCCAGCCGCTCGCGCAGAGCGGGCTGAGTCAGCGTGATGACGTTGATGCGATACAGCAGGTCTTCGCGAAATTCGCCGCGTCGGACGGCTTCTTCCAGATCCTGGTTCGTCGCCAGCACCAGTCGGACGTCGACCTTGTGAGTTTCATTTCCGCCGACGGCTTCGAATTCGCGATCCTGCAGAACTCGCAGCAGCTTGACCTGCAGTGAAGGCGACGCGGTGGCGATTTCGTCCAGAAACAGAGTCCCGCCGTCCGCCTGCAGAAACTTGCCGACCTTGTCGTGCGACGCTCCCGTGAACGCTCCGGCGACGTGCCCGAACAGTTCGCTTTCCAGCAGCGTATCCGGCAATGCTCCGCAGGCCACTTCGACAAACGGCTTATCGGCGCGATCGCTGTGCTGGTGAATGCTGCGAGCGGTGATGGTCTTGCCGGTACCGCTTTCGCCCAGAATCAGCACGGTCGTGCGAGTCGGCGCGACACTTTCGATCAGCTCGAACATCCGCAGCATCTTGTAATCTTTGCCGACGATGTTCGCCATTCCGTGCTTTTCGCGAAGCTGAGCTTTCAGGCTGCGGTTTTCTTCAAGGATCTGCCGCTGTCCGATGGCTCGTTCGATCGACAGATTCAGTTCTTCGTCGATGACGGGCTTGGTCAGATAATCGAACGCTCCCATGCGGATGGCTTCGACCGCGCTTTCGATCGTGCCGAATCCGGTCAGCAGAATGACGGCGGTTTCCGGAGCGTGCTCGCGAGTCCACTGCAGAAGTTCAAAGCCATCGCGATCCTGCAGATTGACATCGCAGACGACAACTTCGAACGGGAATTCTTCCATGCGTTCGATGGCTTCCTGACAGCCGCTGGCCGTTTCTGTGCGGTGGCCCAGACTGCGAAGGTAGTCGGCCATCGCGTTCAGAATGAAACGATCGTCGTCTACAACCAGCAGCGAACCTGATGAAGCCGTCGCCATGAGTATCCCCTCGTGTGTCGCAGTCCGGCCGCGCGACCGGAGATGCCGGTCGGCCTGCGGCGTGTTGTCTTGTCGTTCAACAGCGGGAGCGATTCACGAGGTCGCCGCGCGGCGGATTCCAGCGGGTGATTTGTCCGAACACCGTGCCGGGGAATTCCGAAACCGCAGCGACATGAACTTGAGGGGAAGATTGGGCAACCGTAGTTCCCGAATGTCACCGCTGACGTCGCAAGTCGGCAACAAGTGTTAAGGAATCCGCATTAGACACTCCCCGCGTCGTCAGAATCGTTGTGACCGGAACCCGCGAACGCGGTCGTCCGGCCAAAGCTTCAAGCTTCGGCAACACGCGGTCCCGTGCCGTCAGCAATCCCCGATCGCTGAAAAGCGGCCAAGTCACTACCATTCCGCGTCCCGTCGCGGCGCCGCGTTGTCGCCGCACCGTTTTCCGCACTGCACGAGCGCTATCCATGGAAGCCGTCGCCGCCCTGCTGACTCTGACGCTGATGGAGATCGTGCTGGGGATTGACAACATCATCTTTATCACGATTCTGACGGATCGATTGCCCGAACAGCAGCAGTCGACGGCACGACATCTGGGACTGATTCTGGCGATGGCCTCCCGCATCGCATTGCTGTTCGCCGTGACCTGGCTGCTGGGTCTGACGGCACCGTTCCTGTCGCTGACGTCGCTGGGGATTTCGGAAAGCTGGCTGAAGTCGATCAGCCCGGATCACTGGGAACAGATCAACGGCGTTTCCTGGCGAGACGTGATTCTGTTTGTCGGCGGACTGTTTCTGATCCGGCACAGCGTCCGCGAAATTCACGAACGCATGGAAGGTCCTCGCGACGAAGAAGCGAATCTGGCCGCGGCGAAAACGTTCACCGGAGTGCTGGTCAACATCACCATTATGGACGTGATCTTTTCGCTGGATTCGGTCATCACCGCCGTGGCCATGGCCAAAGACGTGTGGGTCATGGTCGCCGCCATTGTGCTGTCGGTGCTGGTGATGATGATGTTCGCAGGGCGCGTCAGCCGGTTTGTCAAACAACATCCGACGCTGAAAATGCTGGCGCTCAGTTTTCTGATTCTGATCGGAGTCATGCTGGTGGCCGAAGCCATCGGGACTCACATCGACAAGGGATATATCTATTTCGCGATGGCGTTCTCGCTGGTCGTCGAAGGGCTGAATATCCGCACGCGAACGAAGGACCGGCCAGCGCTGTGAGCGAACTTCCGATCATCTCCGTCACCGAACTGGTGACCGCGTTCAAGGAAATCGTCGAAACCGCACTGCCGCCGTGCTGTGTGGAAGGTGAGATTTCCAACTGCAAACGCTCCGCCGCGGGACACTTTTACCTGACACTGAAGGATGACCACGCGGAGATCTCCGCCGTCATCTGGCGCAGCGCCGCGGCGCGACTGAAGTTTCAGCCAAAGGACGGACTGCAGGTACTGGCGACCGGATCGCTGCAGGTCTATGTCGCTCGCGGAACCTGTCAGTTCAACATCAGCCGATTGCTGCCGCAGGGTGTCGGTGAGCTGGAACTGGCGTTTCGGCAGTTGAAGGATCGACTGCAGAACGAGGGCCTGTTCGATGCCGAACGCAAAAGGCCGCTGCCGCCGATTCCCCGCAAAGTGGCTCTGGTCACAAGTCCGTCGTCGGCCGCGGTGCGAGACATGATTCAGGTGATGACGCGCCGCTGGCCGGCCGTGCAGATCGTGGTGGTTCCCGTGCGAGTTCAGGGGGAAGGAGCGGCCGCCGAGATCGCGGCGGCTTTGCGGCGAGTCCACCTGATTCCGGGAGTCGACGTGGTGATCACCGGCCGAGGCGGCGGCAGCCTGGAAGATCTGTGGGCGTTCAATGAAGAAGTCGTCGCGCGAGCCGTCAGCGAATGCCGGCTTCCCGTCGTCTGCGCGGTCGGACACGAAACGGATATTTCCATCGCCGACCTGGTCGCCGATCGCCGCGCGCTGACTCCCAGCGAAGCCGCCGAACTTGTCGTTCCATCGCGCGAAGCATTTCGTCAGGGATTGCTGGACACCGCCATTCGCATCCAGCGGCAACTGTACGGACAAGTCGAACGGCTGCGACTAAAGCTGCAGGCCATCGAAAGTCGCAGCGTCTTCCAGCG
>JAWKUA010000044.1 GCA_041398785.1 Planctomycetaceae bacterium
GCCGCTGACTTGTTCACTTCTGTCATGTCCAACTTCAGGAGCTGTGATCATGATCTCCCGACTCACGAACTTCAGTCCGCACATCGCCGGCGTCGTGTCTCTGCTCCGGCAACTGTCGCGCGAATGCCGCAGCGCTGAACGACAGGGCCTCGACGTCACCACCTTCGAACGCATCCTCACCGACCGGCACCGCGCCGGCGACTGATCCGCCGTCCGGCACACCGTGAGCCGGCATCCGGACAATCACTTCCGGTTCCTCACCACGAGACTCAGAAAGGTTCGTCACCATGAAACAGCAACCGCAGCCAGGTCAGCAGGGGCCGAAGATCGGCCAGGGCCACGCGTCCGCAATGTTCCGCGCCGGACTGAAGGAACTCTCGGCGATCCTGCCCGCATTCCCCGACAGCGTCAGACCCGTCGAGGAAATGGGCCTCGCCGGCAACACACTGCCGCAGGAAGTTTACAACGACCGGCACCCCAAAAATCAGCAGCAGCAGCCCGGCCACGATCAGCCGACGCATCAACCGTCGATGAATCACCAGGCTGCGGATCACCAGCCCGAACAGCACAGCCCGACAATCGACGACACGTTCGAACTGAGCATGTAACCGCAGCTCCGCAGCCTTCCCCGAAGTTGCTCCCGGCCGACTGATGCCTCCCATCACTCGGCCGTTTTCACGCGCCGATCACACCGGCTGATCTCCTCCTCCGCAACACTCCGCCCGCCCCGCGCGTGAACAGTCTGGAAGTTCATTCCGTTCCCGCGCCGGAGCTCCCGACCATGCACCACAACTCCTCTCTCAGCCACCGCCTGCGAATGCTGTCCATCGTCGAAGCCGCCGAAGAACTCAATCTCCGCCCAACCCAGGTCATGAAACTCATCACCTCCGGCCTCCTGAACCACCACCGCCTCGGCCCCCGCCACCAATCCATCCGAATCCTCCGCATCGACCTCATGCCATTCAGCCGGGAAACCCGCCGCCACGTGTTGTTTCGCAAAGGGCGAAACGATGAATCGTGACCTCTCCATCAGCCAGGTCGCCCGACACCTGCAGATCCGCCGCGAAACCGTGAAACGCCTCATCGAACAGGGCCACCTCGAAGCCTACGACGCCGCCCCGCCATCCGCCCCCCGCCGAGCCTACCGGATCACGGAACCCGCACTCACCGCGTTCAAACAGGCACGCCGATTCAGAAAACATGTCCCGCAGAACCGAAAGGTATCACCAGCGGAGGTCATTGAATTCTTCTAACCTACAGACTGACCTGCGGCCGCCGAGCCTGTCAGCGTCATTACCGGACTCGGTCTGCGATTCACCCGTTTACACAATTCGGCCGCTGATATCCGAATACAAGACGGTTTTCCTGCAGCTTTTCAGAGCCTTGTCAGCCAAACAGCCAGTCCCGGACCCGATCCGAAACTGCGGTCAGCCGACTGTCATCAATGCGCTCACGGTAGAGGCTCGCCATGTCATCGTTGACATGGCCCATGATCGCGTCAACGGCAACCTGATCGCCGCTGCCCCCGGCGATCGTTTCGAACGTATGACGCAGCGCGTAAAATCCCACGCCCTGCCTCTTCAGCCCGAGTGCCTTCAGGAGCTTCGCAAACGCATCTGCGATCTTGTCGATATTACTTGTGCCGGACGGTCCTGTCCTGACCCACGGTCGTCCGTACTTGGTGATGAAAAGAAGATCGCTGCGGACGTCATCGCGGGCTTTCGGCCGGGACAGTGATGCAGATTTGATCGCCTCTATCGTCTCCGGCCAAAGCGGAATGCGCCGGGGAATCCCTGTTTTGACTCTCGGAAAATCGAGCCATCCGTGAGTGATCGAGGAGTCCGTCAGTTCTGCCAGGTCGCTGGCACCGAGGCCGCCATTCACACCGAGATAAACCATTGCTCGAAGAGGATCGGAGGCCGCATCAAGAATCGTCCTCAGTTCCGCGGCCTCGAACATCTTGAGACCGTGCTGTTGCTGCTTTCGGGCACGGTCAAGGCGCAGAGCCTTCTTTGACGGGCGTTTGAAGTGCTGACCGAATCGGACCGGGCGATCGATTAGTTCGTTCTCGAATGCAAAGCGAAACACCATTCGGCACACGGTCACCTGCACACCGATGGCACTCAGACCGCGGACCTTACCCAGTTTGATCCGGTAGCGTTCGAAGTCCTCCACGCGAATGTCGGACACCAAACGCTCGCGTTCGAAATGGCTGATGATGTTTTCACAACAGCGAAAGTAGTCCAGGAAGGATCGCGGCGACAGTTCCTGAGAATCCACCATTGCCTGCTTCACGGTCAGGAACCGGTTGACAAGGTCGACGATACGACACCCGTCCGACACCTGCGGCGGTGTTCGACCTGCTTGAAGATACTCACGCTGTGCGAGATACTTCGCTTCCGAGCCTTCCGGATCAGACCACGGCCCGAAGTAGTACTGCTTCCCTTTGATTTTCTTCGCCCACTGACCGTTCTGATGCGGAAACAGCGGAAAATTCCTGCGTGGTTTGCCTGGCTTGGTTCTTGTCTTTGCCATTGCAATGTTCTCAGGAAAGAAGCAAAACGGGTGTCGTATCGGGTGTCGTCCTCAAGTCTGAGTTAGATTCTAACAATCAGGGGCCATAGCTCAATCGGTTAGAGCAGCGAACTCATAATTCGTTGGTTGGGGGTTCAAGTCCCTCTGGCCCTATTTGTATGGGACGCAGTTGAGGCAGGGTGTTTTCTGAGGCTGGGGGGGTGTTTGTGAGTGTCTGCCGGCGAACTCAGTCGGCGCGAGTCCGGCGACTGAGGTCGGTCGCGCGGCTTCGGTTGGCGCGGTTCGACATGTATGGCGGTGTCATGAGACCCGGCAGCCGATCCTGTTCATTGATTCGCGCGGACGCGGCAGCGACGTTATGCAGAAGATAGTCTTCGACGATCCCTATACCTTCGTTCCGCCGTATCGGGGGAAGTTCTGGTCGTGGGCCTTTCGGTTTTACCTGCCGCGGTTTCTGCGAACGAATTATGGGATCACGGGCTGGACGACTCACGGCATTGAGCATCTGCGGGGATCCCTGAAGGCGGGACACGGCATTATTCTGTGTCCGAATCACTGCCGGATTTCGGACCCGATGCTTACGGGAGTCATCACGATGGAGACTCCCTGCCATTTTTACGCGCTGGCAAGCTGGCATGTGTTTCGACAAAGCCGGCTGGAAACGTTTATTGCCCGGCGCGTCGGCGGGTTCAGCATTTATCGCGAAGGATTTGACCGGCAGGCTCTGGACACGTCGGTGGACATCGTCGCCGAGGCGGAGCGTCCGCTGGTGATCTTTCCCGAAGGATCGATTTCCTTTGCCAACGACCGGCTGTTGCCGCTGATGGACGGCACGTCGTTCATCGCTCGCGCGGCGGCGAAACGCCGAGCGAGGCGGCATCCCGATTCGCGAGTCGTCATTCATCCCGTGGCCTTTCGTTACAGGCATCGTTCTGATCCGAATACATCCCTGGTGCCGGCGATCGAGCGACTGGAACGCATGGTGTTCTGGCAGACTCTGGACAATCTTCCGCTGATTGACCGCCTGCGACGGCTGGGCCGGGCGCTGTTGTGTGCCAGGGAAATTCAGGTTCTGGGGGAAGCTCGCGCGGGAGGTCTGCATTCCCGAATTCAGCGGTTGCTGAATGACATCCTGCAGCCGATGGAACGCGAGTGGCTCGGGCAGACTCGCACGGGAAGCATCAGCGCCCGCGTGAAGGATCTGCGGGCGGCGATCGTTCCCGACATGTCGCGCGGCAGCGTCGATCGCGCTGAACGCAGGCGTCGCTGGCGGCTGCTGACCGATCTGTACTACGCGCAGTGTCTGTCACTTTATCCGGAAGGCTATCTGGAAGACGGACGCTGCGGCGAAGCATCGGTGGACCGTCTGTTTGAAACGGTGGAGCGGCTGGAAGAAGACATGACCGACCGCTTCGAAATCCGTCGCGACGTGCATGTCGACATCACAATCGGTGAAGCCATCGAAGTCGATCCGGCACAGAAGAAGGATCGTTCCGGTGATCCGCTGATGGCCACTCTTCGGCAGCGACTGCTGGACCTGCTGGGGATCGAAGACTGGTGGCCTCCGGAACCCGTGACCGCAACCGACGATTCGGACGATGGAGATTCCGCGGACGGAGCCTCGTCGGACAGCGATTCGCCCGTTGGCGAAGCTGTCGTGTCGGACCAGGCGTAGCCTTTGTTCTGAAAGTCATGTCATGTTTCGAGTCCGAATGCTGTGCCTGCTGCTGGCGGGCTGCCTGTCGCACGCACGCATCACGTCGGCGGACGACGTGAGTGCTTCCGATGTTCCTGAGCTGACGACAACGCAGGTGGTCAGTTCTCTGGATGGCATGGAACAGCCCGTTCGCTACTGGGCACCCGACGAAGCGAACGGCGACAGCCCGCTGCCGCTATTTGTGTTCCTGCATTCGTGGAGCGGCGATTACACGCAGGACAACAGCAAGTGGCTGAAACAGGCGGTTGCTCGCAACTGGATTTTTCTGCACCCGAATTTCCGGGGTGTGAATGAAACTCCGCAGGCGTGTGGGTCGGAGTTTGCCCGCCGGGATGTGCTGGACGCGATTGACTTCGCGTGCGAGAAGTTTCGCGTCGATCGTCGGCGAATCTATCTTGCGGGAACATCCGGCGGCGGCCACATGGCGATGCTGATGGCCGCGTATCATCCCGATCGGTTCTCCGCAGTTTCGGAGTGGGTGGGAATCAGTGATCTGCAGCGCTGGTATCACTTTCACGTGAAGGAAGGGCAGCCGCAGCGATACGCGCAGATGATCGTGAAGTGTCTGGGTGGTCCTCCCGGTACGTCGCCGGAGATTGACGCGAGCTACCAGGAACGGTCGCCGCTGTTTCACCTGAGCAACGCCGCGGACCTGCCGCTGGACTTCAACGCCGGTGTCCACGACGGACACACGGGATCTGTGCCGATTGACCACACACTGAATGCGTACCTGACGGTCACGGCTGCTCACGGGACGGCGACGATCTCGTCGAGTGAAATCGCGGAACTGCTGCAGGAAGAAACCCTGTCGCGACCGACGCCTTCCGATGAAGCCGGTGACCCGACCTATGGACGAAGGATTCTGCTGCGAAGACAATCGCGGAACGCTCGCGTGACAATCTTCGAGGGCGGACACGAGGGACTTCCGGAGCCTGCCTGTGAGTGGCTGTCGCAACAGTCGCGACTTGTCCAGCCGGAAAGCAGCGATCGTCAGGAGGAAAAGGCGATTGAGTGAACCGGCTGCCGAATTCAACCCGTATCGAGCTCCTGCCAGCGGGCCGGGTCCGGACGCCGGCGTGCGACTGGAAGCGGGTACGGCATTTCTGGTCTCGACGACCGCTGTATTGTGCGGCGATACTCTGGAGTTTCCCCCGGTATGCATCAGGACGGCGGTTCGCACAGACCTTGTTAACGTCCGCCGGACCCTGAAATGGTCGTCGCACAGACTTCAGATTGGCGCGTATTTGTGCCTGATGATGACGACTTTTCAGTTTCCAAACATCACGGCGATGATTCGCCAGCAATTTCGCGTGCAGTCACCTGCAGGGATTTCCACTTTGACGGCTTTGGGATTCGCGACCGCTGGTGTAACCCTGCTGACGCTGGCACATCGCGGGCGGCGACGAGTTGCGGCATCGTGGTTTATTAGCCGCACCGAATTCGAACGCGAACGACGACGGCGCAGAATAGGACTTCTGCTGATGGTGATCTGCGGAATCGCAATCCCTTTCAGTCTGTACTACGGACCATCGATTCTCGACGGAGAACTCATGTTCTTTGTCACTTCGCTTGCACCGATCTTCGTTTTCTCCTTCGGCGTTCAGTTGTGGCGAAGAAGCGAGCCGCGGATTTCGGGAGTTCGCGACGGGCTTAACGTGGTGGAGGACTTACCTCCGGTGTTTACGGAAGCGTTGCTGGCCATCATCGACGCCGCCAACGCTCGGCACGAAGCCGCCACAGCCGGTGAATAGTCATGCGGCGTTTTCGCGCTGGCGGACCGGACCGAAAGCCGACGAAACGTCCATTGTGTTGCGGCAATCGACAGATGAATATCGACCCGTGCAGAGCGGCAATTGCTTCACTCTCCCGTCTGAACGGGAGGGTCGCCGATCGAATGCCGTTCAGCCGTTCGATCGCGGGGAGAGCTGCGTGCAGGGCAGTCGCGTTGCGCGGCTGACCCTCCCCTCGTTTGATCGCATGAACGGCGATCAAACTTCGACCCGCGGCGCGGGAGGGTGTATTCTCTTCTGCCGCAGGGCCGAACCGCGCGGGCTGGCTGTTTACTGCTGTTCACGGATGTATTTCAAATCGACGCGAACTGAGGCGGCTTTCAGAATTTCAAACTGCTGCTGTGTTCCGTCGGCGTCGAGAGGGTTTTCGGCCAGGTACAGTCTCCAGTACGGAGCAAACCGCCGTTCGGATTCGTTGTCGGCGCGGGCCATTTCAGCAAGCGGGCTGATGTCGCGGATCCTGTTTTTCATCAGAAACGTGAAGCGAAGTTCGTGTAGCGACTTCAAAGCTGACACGTCTTCGATCTGATTGCCGCTCAGGTCAAGGCTATCGAGATGCACCAGCGTGGCCACAGGCTGCACGTCAGAAATCCGGTTGCCCGCGGCGTACAGAGAATGCAGCTTCGGCAGATCCTTCAGGGGATCCAGCGATTCGATCTGATTTCCGTCGGCGTAAAGCGAAGCGAGTGCCTTCAATTCCGTCACAGCGTCCAGTTTCGGAATCTGATTGTTTTCGACGTTCAGGTACTGAAGCTTCGTCAGAGCACGCAGCGGGTCGATGGAAGTGATCTTATTGCCGGCAAGGTCCAGCGACTGAATGTTGACGCAGGCGGCCAGAGGCGACACGTCCTGGATGGCATTTTGTGAAAGACGCACTTCGGCCAGGTTTGTGCAGTGTTCCAGTCCCGTCAGATCCTGAATCTGCCTGTCGATGGCTTGCAGGTAATAGATCTTTTGCAGGTTCTCGGCGGTGAAGGCTTCTCCTTCGACGGCTTTTCGCTTCAATATGTCTTTCAGAACCGACGCCAGGTTTTCATCGGGAACGCTGACTTCTTCGGCAGCCGGTGGATCTGCGGCAGCGGGTTTTTCGTGAATCGCCGTCAGCACGACGGTCAACATCAGAAAGCTGAGCTGTTGGAGTTTCCTGAAAGAGCGTGACATTTCTCAAAGACCTGTTCAGACGAAAAAACGATAAGCGTCGGCCGCAATTTCGCGGCTGAATGACAGTATAATCCGCCAGGCGGGCCGCATCACCTGTGTGAAATCGGCATACGGACGTCTGACAGAAGGGATCAGTCATCGGTGACCGATCCGGCGTGTCGTCCGTTGCGTGCCATCGTTTATTGACAGAAGACCACGACAGCAAACTCCCGACAGGAACCCCACATGACTCGCCCAATCACCGCCGCCATTCTGACTGCGTTTCTGTGTATTCCGGCGATGGCGGAAGACAAGCCCGCGGCCGATCGATCGCCGGTACCGGAAGGCATTAACGACAACTTTCTGAACCCGGACCTGAATCCGGAGGAATGGCTGCAGAGATTCGAAATTGAAAGCCGCGAGGTCTTCGCCGGGCGGGAATCCATACTGAAGGCAGTCGCACTGCAGCCGGGAATGAGCATCGCGGACGTCGGCACCGGTACGGGACTGTACATGGGACCGTTTTCGAAAGCGGTCGGCGATGAAGGCCGCGTGTTTGCCGTCGACATCTCGCCGAAATTCATCGAACACATCACGCGCCGGATCAAAGCTGATGAGCTGCATAACGTCCAGCCGGTGCTGAGCAACGATCGTTCAATCACACTGGAACCCGAAGTGGTGGATCGCGTGTTTATCTGCGACACGTATCATCATTTCGAATTCCACAAGGACATGCTGGCGTCAATCCGCAAAGCTCTGAAGCCGGGCGGTGAACTGATTCTGGTGGAATTTGACCGGATTCCCGGTACTTCCCGCGAATGGCTGCTGACTCACATTCGAGCGGACAAGGCGACGTTTCGCGGCGAAATCGAAGCCGCCGGACTGGAGTTCATCGACGAGGTCGAGATTCCGGAATTCAAGGAAAACTACCTGCTGCGGTTTCGAAAGCCGGCTGAGTGAGCGGTGCGCAGCATTCGAAACCGTACGGCCTGGCGACGCTGACTCTGCTTGTGATCGCCAGCATGATCGGTTCCGGAGTCTTCACGACGTCCGGCTATACTCTGGCCGCCGTGGGGTCGCCGGCGCGCGTCATGGTGTGCTGGCTGATCGGAGGCGGCATCGCGTTGTGCGGTGCGGTGGCGTTCGGAAGACTCGCCAGACTGATGCCGGAATCCGGCGGCGAGTACCTTTATCTGACTCGCAACGTCCATCCCATGGCGGGATTCCTGGCGGGCTGGGTGTCGCTGACAGCAGGATTCAGCGGAGCGATCGCAACGGCGGCTGTCGCATTTGAAAGCTATGCCCTGCGACCGTCTGATCGCCCGGAATGGCTGCCGGACGACGTCGTCGCGATTGCGCTGGTACTCGCGTGCGGCGTCGCTCATGCGATGCATGTTCGCGGCGGAGCGATCCTGCAGAATATCGTCGTCGTCGTGAAGCTGCTGGCGCTGGCCGTGTTTCTGGGCGTCGTTGCGGTCAGGCTGCCGGTTCACGAATGGCACTTCGCCGCAATCGAATCCGCGCCGACCAATATGTGGGACGTGACGACGGCCATCGCGACTTCGGTCGTGTGGATTTCGCTCAGCTACGCCGGTTTCAACGCCGCCATATACGTGGCGTCGGAATCTGAGCAGGCCAGTCGCAGTGTTCCCAGAGCACTCCTGCTGGGCACGCTGCTTGTGGCCGCTCTGTATCTGCTGTTGAACCTGGCGTTTGTGACTTCGACAGACGCGGGGCAGCTTGTCGGACGGAACGATGTCGCGGCGATCTCGGCACTCAGCATCGGCGGCCATTGTCTGGAGATTTTAATCCGCGTCACGATTTCGCTGGGACTGTTTTCGTCGGTTTCCGGAATGCTGATGACCGGGCCGCGCGTGTATTCGCAGATGGCGACCGACGGCGTGTTCCCGCAGTTGTTTCGCATTGACCGGCACGGCGCGGTTCGTTCGGTGAGCCTGCAGACCCTGCTGGCCGTCGCGCTGATTCTGATCCAGCGAGTTCTCGTGGCCGCGGGAATCGTGGAAACATCGCTGCTGGGATTGCTGGACTATCTGGGAACAACTCTGTCGCTGTCATCGGCCTGCTGCGTCGCAACGCTGTTTCTGCGGCGAGTACGGCAGCGCACGGATTTCGCGTCGTCACACATCGAGTCGCTGGCTGCTGCGGTCTACGTCGCGGCCACATTCACATCGATCGTGCTGCTGATGCTCCGTCGCGGAGCCGACGGCGCTCCACTGGGCGTGCGGCACCTGGCGGGCACCGCGCTGACGATCGTCACGGGCCTTGTCGCGTGGAACGTGTTTCGAGTTCGCGGCCGTCGCCATGAGACGCCTGTCGGCAGTTGACATCTGGGGCTGCCGTGCAAGCAAGTGCGGTCAGCGGCCATGCGGAGATTCGATTCGGTACAGAGCTTTCTCCGTGCGCAGAATCAGCGAATTTTCGGCCACCGCGGGCGAAGCCATGAATCCGGAATCCAGTTGGTTCGAAGCCAGTTCCTGGAACTCACTGCCTTCCGCGATGACGGTCGTCAGGCCGCTTTGGTTGAAGAAGTAGATTCGGCCGGACGCGTACAGCGGCGACGACGAGTATTCCCCCGGCAGACGACTCTGCCAGATCTCCGTTCCATCCTCCGCGTTCACACAGGAAAGAATTCCGGAGTCGCTGATGAAGTACAACTGGCCCTTCACCAGCAGCATCGAAGGCTTCTTCGGCACCTGCTTATCGGACATCCACTTCACGTGAGTCTCCGATACATCGCCGACGCCGTCGCAGCGAACCGCCAGCAGCCGCGACTGCATGTAGCTGGTGGCGATAAACACGGTGCCGTTTTCTTCAACGGGTCGCGGCACGGTCGAAAACCCTGACTGGCCGTAGCTGGCCTTCCAGACTTCGCTGCCGTTTCGAGCGTCGTAGCCGTAGACCCAGTCAGCGGCCGGTGAGACGACGATCGGCACGCCGTTCGATTCCACAACAAGCGGAGTTCCGTAAGCCTTCTTCATTTCGGCCGTGGGACTCATTTCACCTGACCGATGTGTCTGCCATGCGATCTTCCCGGTGTGCCGGTTGAAGGCTGTGATGAACTGGTCGTCCATGCCGTCGAAATGAATGATCAGCATATCGTTCCAGATGATCGGCGAACTTCCCGGTCCGTTCTGGTGGTCGACGTGAATGGAATCCTCCTTCCAGACCACGTCGCCGGAATGGCGGTTCAGGCAGGCGGTTCCGTAGGTTCCGAAGTGAAAATAGACCAGGTCGTCGGCGATCACAGGTGTCGGCGAGGCGTAGCTGTTCAGCGTGTGTTTTGGTTCTGGCTTCGGAATTTCGAACAGCGTAATCGTCTTTTCCACAGCGCCGGACTGCAGATTCACTCGCAGCGCCTGCAGCGTCAGTCCGGCGGGAACTTTGGCGCCGGAGGACGTTTCTTCCTTGGCGGGAGGTGTCTGTTCTTCGGAGGCGAATCGGCTGATTGACGTCGTCAGCCAGATCTGATCGTCGGCGATGACCGGCGACGAATGGCCTTCTCCGGGAATCGGCGTCTTCCATGCGACGTTTTCCGTTTCGCTCCAGGTCAGCGGCAGGTTGGCATTCGCAGCGCGGCCCTGACCGTCCGGACCGCGGAACTGAGGCCAGTCGGCAGCGAACAGGACTGGGGAAGCAAGTACGAGCGCCAGGGCCAGCAGACAGCGCGTTCCAGTTCGGCTCATAGGGAGAATCTCTCTTCATCCGGCAGGAATTGTTCAGACTGCGATTCAAAGTACGTCGCAAGAAATGTGGCGGGGCAGATCAACAGCGAAACGGCGCACAGTCCGGCCGCTGATGCTCGCCAGTCGAGCCACGTGTCGAACAGGCAGTTGTAGAAGATGCTGGTCCCGAACACGATAAACGACAACACGACAAACGTTCGAAACGAAGCGGTCCAGCCGCGACGCAGTGCTGTGACAACCGCGGCGGTGCTGTTCTGTCGTTTTCGCTGAGCGGGAGGCTGGTAGGGATTGAACGACGACACGGAAACGTCCTTCCACGAAGCGTCGCGGGAGTAATCGCGGGCGGCCAGTTTCACCGATGACTCGGGCAATGACAAGCCGAACGTCGCCGCGCATTTTTGAGTCAGCGCATCGGAATGATCTGAGTCAACGGCAGCGCCGCGGCGTTTCATTCTGCGCAGCGAGCGGTGTCGTTTCAAATTCCGCCGGCGCAACATTCGACGGGAACCGTTTGGGGTTTCTGAAACGACGCAGTACAATCGCCGCCTTGCCGATCAATCGGTCTGCCGGCACACCGGTGACCGCGATCGGGACTTGCGGTGAACGACATCATGCCCAATCCGTCCGACGACTCAGCCCACGAATTGCCTCGCGACGAGTCGTCGTTTGTGGAATTCCGGGGACCGGCCAACTGGTTTTCATTCCAGATGCCCCGAAGCCTGACGTCGCGCCAGACGGAAGCCTTCGTGGAGATATCACCAGCCGGCGCCGATGCGTCCGGTGACGAAAGTTCTTCGCGGCACCGCAGGTGGTCCATGACACTGTATGCGGCGTGGGTGGAAGATTCGTCGCCGGAAACTCAGGCGGCTTCGTTCGACGCGTCGGCGTTGTTTCCTGCGGTGCTGCATTCGAAGCAGGCGACCGCTCTGACACTGCAGAGTCCCAGCAAGGCCTGGTCGGGAACTTCGCGCGGCAGCCGCGGCGGCAAATGGTGGCGACGAATGCTGACGCCGCGAGCCACCTATCAGTGGCGGCTGTGGATCATCGAACACCGCGAAATCATGGTTGTTGCCAGCCTGCAGTCGGCATCCGGAGTACCGCTCGACGAAGACACAATCGCCACCTGCGAAGCCGCGCTGAATTCGATCACCTTCGCCGATGTGCTGGCGAAGCCTCCCGAAGTCTTTCGCCAGGACGTGATGCAGCTCGCGCGACGCTACTTTCCGCTGCTGAAAGTCGAACCGGCGGCGGGGTTCAGCGTTCGCGTGCAGGAATCGGAAGTCAACCTGGCCAACTTCTACCGCAGCTATCTGAAGCGGCCGGAACGCTTTGAACAGATCGTCCTGCCGGGGCTGACCACGGTCGTTCGTCTGCAGGAATGGGGGCAGGATCAGATCATGCCGCCTCTGGACGAAGTCCGCGACCGCATCATGCCGATGCTGTACCCGGAAGATGATGCCGACGAAGGGCTGACGGATTTTGTGCGCCGGCCGTGGGTCGGCGGGCTGGTGGTGATGTTTGTGGTCGACGAAGACGACACGTACCGGTTTGTTCATCGGGAACTTCTCAACCGCTGGCAGATCACGCCGGAAGAACTGGAACAACTGGCCATGCGGAATCTCGACCGGTACTCCAGCGATCATCCGCTGAAGGTGACGGTTGTCGGTGACGAAAGCGACCCCCGAATTCTGGTGCCTCTGGAACCGGACGCCTACAATAGTGCTCGCATTCTGGGGACGCAGTTTCATGCTCGCATGCGGGAACTGTTCGGACCGGAACTGGTTGTCGGCGTGCCCAACCGAGATTTCTTCGTCGCCGTTTCGCTGGATCACCCGGAACTCATCGACCACGTGCGAGAACGAGTGCTGCAGGATTACAACTCGATGCACCACCCGCTGACGCGCCGGCTGCTGGTCATTTCGCTGGACGGTGTCAGCGAGTATTCCGCGACGTAGCCGCGTTACGACGATGCAGTGGACAGCGCGAAACCGGCTTCATCGCCCGTGCCAAACGACGCCCCGATCGCACGACGCCCGCCCTGTCGACGGTGCCGCGTGTTTGGCCCGCGTTTCGCCAGCGACGATTCCCGAATCACGGAACAGTCTGCCGGTTGGCGGCCGTTGTGGAATCATCGGCGCTGGTCCGTAGAATTCACCGCCGAACCTCGTGCCGCTGCGATGAATAACAGGAATCCAAAGTCCAGCCATGTCCGAACCGACTGCCGATATTCTTGAAACGTTCGAGAATCCCTTTCCTCAGCGGGATTACGTGATCGAAACCGTCGCGCCGGAGTTCACGTCGGTGTGCCCAAAGACCGGGCAGCCGGATTTCGGAACACTGACGATTACTTACATCGCGGATCGGCTGTGCTTCGAATTGAAATCGCTGAAACTGTATCTTCAGCAATACCGCAATCACGGGGCGTTTTACGAACGTGTGACGAACATGATCCTGGACGACCTGGTGTCCGTCACGCAGCCGCGCTGGATGCAGATCCAGGCCGCGTTTACGCCGCGCGGCGGGATTCGGACCACCGTCATCGCGGAACATGGCCGCAATCCACAGCAGAGCAGTCCGCAGCAGAAGGGTTGATGCATTGGCCAAGGCATGGGGAGGTCGGTTTCAGCAGGACACCGATCCGAAAGTTGAAGCGTTCACGGAATCGATCAGCTTCGACAGCCGGCTGTACGAAGTGGACATCCGCGGCTCGAAGGCTCACGCCGCGATGCTGACCGCCGTCGGGCTGATTTCTGACGACGAATGCGACCGGATCTGCACGACGCTGGATGCCATTCGCGACGAAATCGAGTCGGGCAGTTTTCCTTTTTCCGCGGCGCTGGAAGACATCCACATGCACATTGAAAGCGCGCTGATCGCGCGCATCGGTGACGTGGGGCGCAAGCTGCATACGGGACGAAGCCGCAACGATCAGGTTTCCACCGATTTGAAACTGTACGTCCGCGACGCGATCGATCTGATCGACCGACTGCTGAACGAAGTCCAGACCGCCTTCGTCGACCGCTGCGACCGCGATGCGGATGTGATTCTGCCCGGTTACACGCACATGCAGCGAGCTCAGCCGGTCCAGGCGGCTCACTACTGGCTGGCCTATTGTGAGAAGTTTCAGCGGGATCGGGACCGGCTGGCGGACTGCCGTCGGCGAGTCAGCGTGTCGCCTCTGGGAGCCGCCGCGCTGGCAGGATCGTCGCTGCCCATTGATCGACAGATGACCGCGAAGGCGTTGGGATTTGACGGCGTCGCCGCCAACAGTCTCGACATCAGCAGCGACCGTGACTATCTGGCCGAATTCGTGTTCTGCCTGTCACTGATCGCCGCGCACATGAGTACCTGGTGCGAAGAATGGATCATCTGGTTCACCACGGAATTCGGATTTCTGCGACTGCCCGATGCCTACACCACCGGTTCGTCGATCATGCCGCAAAAGCGAAACCCGGATGTTCTGGAATTGATTCGCGGCAAGACCGCTCGCGTGATGGCCGCCGTGCCGCAGACTCTGATTCTGCTGAAGAGCCTGCCGATGGCCTACAACCGCGATCTGCAGGAAGACAAGCTGGCGATGTTCGACGCGTTCGACACCGTGAAAGCCTGTCTGGAACTGATGCCGGCCGTTGTCAGCGGCGCCGAACTGCGGCGGGATGTGATTGAATCCCGGCTGGAAGACGGCTTCCTGGACGCGACCGCTCTGATGGAATACCTCATCAAACAGGGCGTCCCGATGAGAACCGGGCATGAAACCGTCGGCAGGCTGGTTTCGAAGTGCGAGACAGCCGGTTGCCGACTGGCGGATCTGTCGCTGACGGAACTGCAGTCCGCCTGTGATCGCATCACTCAGGATGTGTACCAGGTGCTGGGAACTCGCAACGCGATGAACGCTCTGGTGAGTTTCGGTTCCGGCGGAACTCAGCCGGTCCTGGATCGCGTGGCGGAATGGAAGCGGCGCTTGCGGTGATCCGCGTTTTTGGAAGTTCTCCCGCAACTGCGCGCCGGATCGGGCGAGAATCGAAGCCGGCGATGAAGTACGCGACGGGCCAGTTTCCCTCAACGCGGTTTTCTCGGGGAGAATGCCATGCCCACACCGCTGCAGTTCATGAATCAGTACCGAAATCTGCAGATTCCGTACGTGCTCGACAACGGACGTCAGTGTGTTCCAATGACGGCCACGATTGCCGTGCGGAAATACTTCATGATGAACTGGACCGAAGGCACGGACCAGCACACCGACTATTTCCATGTCAGCGGCGGCGGTCGCCGGGACCCCTGGTTTCAGCAGCACAAGGACCAGATTCGGTCCGCGGCAATGGGCAAGGGAGCTCCCGCGGATTATCAGCTTGCGCTGGAATGGGCCGTCCGTTCGGGCAAGATCGCGAACCCTTCGCAGGCCACCATTCAGGCTTACTGCGACGACCGGCTGGGAATCGACTGTTCCGGGTTCGCGACGAATTATCTGATCGCCAACGGAAAGAAGGCCAACAGTTCTTCGATCAAAAACAACACCGGCGCGGCGTCGTACTTTCAGCCGGCCAATGCCGTGAATGACTCAAACGCCGTCAGACAGGGCGACCTGCTTGTCTGGATGCGCGGGAATTCGGTGATGACCGGTCCCGGTCACGTTGCCGTCGTGGAATCGTATCGTGCTCAATGCGTTCCGGGAGGCAACATGCGAGTCTGTGAAGCCACGGGAGCCGCCGGCGCGAATCCGAAACTGCTGGATTCGATGTATTCCGTCACGCAGATCATCCCCAAAGAAGGCCGCGTTCCGGCGATGATCCTGGTGGTCGATCGTCACGGAACATCCGGAAGCCGCGTTGCCGTGATCCGATTGTGAAATGCTCCGCCGGCGAAATTTCACCGGCGGAGACCGAAACAGCGTTCGCTTCCCGCGGCGCGGGACCGGGAATTTCACGGTTCCGACGACACAACATGCCGGCAGCGTGCGCGAGTTCGCTGACGCCTATCGAGACTCCTCCGCGATCCGCCGGTAGATGGCTTCCGCTTCGTCGTAGGCTTTCTTCGCGGCGGTTCGCTCTTTTTCGCGGATCTGACCCTGCTTGGATTCCCAGCACACTTTGACCGCGTCGGCGCACCATTCCGCGCTCTTGCGATTCGCGCGAACGGGTTCATCGCCGACGTGAACCCAGATCGGGTTCGTATGCACCGACGGCAGAATTCGCACGGCCACCCACGATGACTGAGTGATCTGAACCGGGATGTCGAAGTGCGACACGCTTGCATCGGCGGCAAGTTCCTTCGTCGCGGCGACCTGGCCGTTGACGATGACTTCAACCGGAACGTTGCGGGTTGCTCCGATCCGGCAGCGTTCGATGTGCCAGTACGGCTTTTCATCGAGCCGTCGGCTGCGAATCGCTTCGGTCTCATCCGTCGGCGCCGCTTCCAGCAGCGCGGACGCGTCGAACGTGACCTGAACGGTGGACGCCGATTGAAGGTCAACACGGCTGACCTTCGTTCCATCGGCAGAACGTTCTCCGACGCCGGTGCCGTTCACCGCAAAGTCCAGAATGTGGCTCAGCCCGTCGCCGCAATAGCTGCGGCCATCCTTCAGTCCCGCGACCCAGCGATCATAGTCCAGTTCCTCGCCATCATTCAGCTTGACGTAGATACGGCCAAGACCGACGCGGTCACCGTAGATGCACGGAAAATCGGTTTCGCCGCTGATGCGGGACGTCATGCCGCAGTTCAGCGTGTGGTACCAGACGTTAAGTTCCCAGATCGCGGGAGTATCTACCGCCGAGATGAAGTCGCAGACTCCCTGAGCCGTCGTGACCACGTATTCGTTGGCGCCGATGCCGTCGAATGGCGGCATTGCGAAGTCTGGCAGCTTGTCCGCCGCACGACCCTTCCAGTCGTTGGGAGCACCGCCCCACGGCCGCTTCACAAACTGACGTGAGCCGTCCGGCATGATGTCGGGCAGAGCCAGCCCCCAGCCGCTGTGACTGTAGCCGACAACGCCGCCCTGATCTTTGCCCCATTGCAGAACCGGCTGAGTCCAGCTTGGCCATTCTTCGATTTCGGTTGTGCCGGGATAGTCGTCTTCCGTCAGTTTCAGCAGACACAGGTGACCGGCGTGCGACGACGGAAACCCGCTGACTTCCACGTCGTACCGCATCAGATAATCCGGCGTGGACAACCCGGAAACGTGGCCGTCAAAAAACTGCTTCTGAGTGTACCAGCACGGTCCCCAGCTCAGGACACAGCCGACATTCAGATCTTCGCCCAGAATGTGCCGCATCATGTCGTCCGGACCGACGCCTTCGGTCGGACTGTCGTAGTGAGCACACCCGGCGGCATGAACGTGATGGTCGCCGGAATACCAGTTCCGCTCGGCAACATGAATCCAGCGCTTCAGGTGGATGTCCAGCGAATGCTGCTTCGCTGCCGGGACGGAAGCGGTTAGTTTGACGGGGAGATACTCCGGACCGCGAGTCACGGTAATGTCGTAGTCGCCGGGAGGAAGCGTGACGGTTTCTCCGTCTTGCCGGTAAATCTGCGAATGGAAAAAGAAATCCGGTGCCAGGCGACGAGCGGGATTCGGGTAGACTCGACCGAACTTGTCCTTGATCACAAAGGCCGCCATCGCTGGTTCGCCGTCGACGTCACGAACGTTCAGCGTGACTTCCACGGCTGGCTTCGCGTCGAACAGAATCGGCACCGCATTTCGAAAACCGATGTCCTGTGTTCCAGCGCCGATGTTGAACGCCAGTGACGCTTCACGCTGACCGGAATCGCGGCTGTAAAGCAACAGAACTCGATATTCCACAGCCAGTCCGGACAGCCGCGGCTTCAACGGCTCACGCGACAGCATCGACAGATCCAGGAAGCGGTCCGGCACCTCCGCGGGATCCACCAGGTCCTCATCCGTGCGAGGCTTCTGGCGAGCACCTCGCCCCTGCTGATACATCGGAGCCGCGTTGGGACTCTCCGCCACCAGCTCCGGATTGATTCCCGCTTCGTTGTGAACCTTGACCAGAAACGCCCGCCAGCCCTGCTGCATCAGTTCCTTCTTCACCGGACCTTCGGCCACCTTGACGCGGCTTTCAGCGTTGATATTCACTTCGGCCAGACACAGCGGATCGAGTGCCTCCTGAATGGCCTTCACCGCGGCTCGGTCGTCTTCCAGCGCGTACGCCGCTTCCAGAGCCTGCTGAGTTTCATTACTGAATGGCGAACCGGCGAACAGCATCGCTTCCGTCAGTCTCTTCGTGGCCGCCACCAGCGGCTGCCGCGGTACACTGCCGACAAATGTCAATTCCGAGGCAGCAACCGGTCCGGCATTACCAACCCCGCCGACCAGAATCATGGTCAATGCGACGGCCGAAATCTTCGCAAGGGACTTCATCACAGCGTCTCCCGAAAACGTCAACGGAAATCGTGAGCAACAGGGGCAGAGTCCCCTGTCAGCGTCAATCGCCACTTCCGACGATTCGCTGCCATGCTCCGACCGAATCCTTCGCCACATGGCAGACTGCGTTATACGTTTATCGCCGCACGATTGCATGCGTCACCGGATCGCGACCGAACGCAGCCCAAGTCGATTCCGGCGGCTCGGCAGGAGCCTCGCCCTCCCGAACATGCGCTCGCCACCGGGTACGGGTACCACATCTTCGAAGAAGTTGTGCGGCAGCCGTCGGAAAGCGTTTTGGGACATGCTGCGACCATCGTCGGTCGTTTTTGCGTAACCCTCGGGAGGGCGAGGCTCCTGCCGAGCCGCTGCGACGATCGGGCGTCCTCTGGCTCACGCGGCTCGGCAGGAGCCTCGCTCTCCCAAACATGAGCCCTCCGCGGGTACCACATCTTCGCAGAAGCTGTGCAGCGCAGCCGTCGGAAAGCGTTATGGGACGTGCTGGCGCGATCAGACGTCCTCCGGCGCAGCCATCGGCAGGGCGAGGCTCCCGCCGAGCCGCTGCCGCATCGGACGTCCTCTGGCCCACGCGGCTCGGCAGGAGCCTCGCCCTCCCGAACATGCGGCTCGCCTCGGGTACCACATCTTCGAAGAAGTTGTGCGGCATGCGTCGGAAAGCGTTACAGGACATGCTGCGACCATCGTCAGTCTCGTTTGCGCGGCTGGCCCTCGGAGAGGGCGAGGCTCCTGCCGAGCCGCTGCCGCAACGGGCGTCCTTTGGCCCACGCGGCTCGGCAGGGCCTCGCCCTCCCGAACATTCGCGAGGCTCGGGTACCACCTTCGAAGACTCGCTACGTCCGGTGCGCGCGACTCATGCGCCAGGCCTCCCAGAATTCCCAGTTCATCACCTGATCTCCGCCGGTTTCGCTCGGGTGAGAAACCGCAGGAATCCGCGGCAAAGGAGGTGGAAATCGGTGGCAACATGAGCCTTCCATACGATAATCTCTTACACACCGAGATGAGACTGAGTCTCAGGTTCAGCGTCAATAATTGAGCTTGGTGCCTCTTTTCCAGAGGATTTGCGACAAATGAAGCTTTCTGAACTCCGGCCCGGCCAGAGTGGAATTGTTTCGGAACTCTGCCAAAAGGCGATTGTTTCGGGACGACTGATGGAAATGGGGCTGATTCCCGGCGAAGTCGTGGAAGTCATTCGGCGGGCGCCGTTTGGAGATCCGGTCGAGTATCGGATTCGTGGTGTGCGGATTTCCATGCGGTCGTCCGATGCATCCTGCGTTACTGTCGTCCCTGTGTCCGAGCGCGTGCCGGCGTAAGGCTCCATCAGATCGTGATTGCTCAGCCGTGAGCACCAGCCTTCCACCCTCTGCCCGCCCCGCATGTGCCGCCTCCGCTGCCGACAAACAAGCCCGCCCTCTTCGCGTCGCCCTGATCGGCAATCCCAACACCGGCAAAAGCACACTGTTTAACGCTTTGGCGGGCCTGCGCGTGCGCACCGGCAACTATCCGGGAGTCACCGTCGAAGAACGTGTCGGTCAGGTGAAGTGGGAGGGCCATTCGATCGAACTGATCGATCTGCCGGGAACCTACAGTCTGTCTGCTCGTTCGCCCGACGAAATGGTGGCGGTGGACGTGCTGACCGGACACGGCGGGCAGCCGGAACCCGATGTGATTGTCTGCATCTGTAATGCCGGCGCGCTGGAGCGGCACTTGTTCCTGGTCAGTCAGGTTCTGGAAATCGGCCGCCCGGTCGTGCTGTGTCTGAACATGTGGGACGCCGTTCGCAAGGGCCGGCTGACAATTGACTGCGGTCTCCTTTCACAGCGTCTTGGTGTTCCCGTTGTCAGCACGGAAGCACATCGTCGCGCCGGTCTGGAAGAACTTCGCGCGGCGATTGTCACGGCGGCCATGCATGGTCAGCCGCCGAAAGCACCGGCGGCGATGCCGGATGTCTTCGAAGCGGAAGTCCGGCAACTTCGCGAATGGCTGCTGAAGAATGGCTGCCCGAAAGATCTGGCGGGCGATTTTCTGATGCGGCGAGCTCTGCTGGACGAAGGCGGTTCCGTCGTTGCTCGTCTCAGAATGCTGACTTCGCCGGAATTGAAAACCGTCATCACGGAAGCTCGCGCCAGGCTGCGCGAACAGGGCTGCGTGATTCCCGGTGTCGAAGCCGCAGAACGCTACAAGGCGATTTCAGAACTCACGGCGGAGGTCGTTCGCGTTCCCGAAAATCCGACCAGGACGCCGTCGGAACGACTGGACATGCTGCTGACTCACCGCGTGCTGGGATTGCTGATCTGCGCTGCGGTGATGCTGGCGGTGTTTGCGTCGATCTACTGGATTTCCGCTCCGCTTAGCGACGGTGTCGAAGCGGTGCTGGCGTCGGTCAGCGACGTCGTCACGAGCTGGATGAGTCCCGGGCCGTTTCGCAGCCTGATGGTCGATGGCGTCATCGCGGGAGTCGGTTCGGTGCTGGTGTTTCTGCCTCAGATAGCCATCCTGTTTCTGTTCATCGCAATTCTGGAAGACTGCGGCTATATGGCTCGCGCGGCCTTTCTGATGGACCGCGTGATGGCTCTGATCGGGCTCAGTGGCCGGTCGTTTCTGCCGCTGATGTCGTCGTTCGCGTGTGCGGTACCGGGGATCATGGCGACACGGTCGATCGAAAATCGGCGCGACCGATTTGTGACCATTCTGGTTGCTCCGCTGATGAGTTGTTCGGCGCGGCTGCCCGTTTACGTACTGCTGACGTATGCGTTCGTTCCTGACCAGACGCTGGCGGGATGGCTTCCGCTGCGGGGACTGGTGCTGCTGGCGATCAGCAGTCTGGGTCTGATCGTGGCGATTCCCGTGGCCTGCATCCTTCGGAACACGGCCTTCCGGGGTGATCCGTCGCCGTTTCTGCTGGAACTTCCGGATTACCGCATGCCGTCGCTGCAGGTTGTCGTTCACCGCGTGTTCGACAGCTCAAAAGCGTTTGTGCTGCGAGCCGGCACGCTGATTTTTGCAACCACCGTTGTGATCTGGGCGGCCGGTTCGTTTCCGGGTGCGCAGGATGAACGTTACGAACTGATGTCTCAGATCGAACAGCTCGACCCGGCCGATCCCGAAAGCGAACTTCGCGCAGCAGAACTGGGCGACCGGTTGAATGCCGCCAACGCACGACTTCTGGAACAAAGCCTGCTGGGGCGAGTCGGCCATGCCATCGAACCCGTGGTGAAGCCGCTCGGCTGGGACTGGAAGATCGGCATGGGAGTCGTCGCGTCGTTTCCGGCCAGAGAAGTCATCATTGCGACGCTGGGAACCATCTACAGCCTTGGCGGCGAAGTTGACGAAACCAGCTCCGGACTTCGCGGAGCGATGAAGTCCGCCCGATGGCCCGACGGAAAACGCGTGTATACGATTCCCGTGGCTGTTTCGATCATGGTGTTCTTCGCGCTGTGTGCTCAGTGCGTGTCGACCCTGGTTGTCATGCGGCGTGAAACCAACAGTTGGCGCTGGCCCGCGTTTTCGTTTGTGTATATGACGCTGCTGGCGTGGATCGGAGCGTTTGTGACCTATCAGATTGGCAGCCGACTGGGGTAGAACGCGGCTGCGGTCGCAGTCGCTTCTCAAGTCGCACTTCCACGGACGGCTCATCGTACCACACAAGTCTCGATCCGGGATGAATCGGCAAATATGGCGAGTGCAGTAGGCTCAGTCTTTGCACGAAAGGAAGGTGGCGGAGCAAATTGCGGCTGATGCGAACGAAAACACAGTCATTTTTAACGATGGGGCGAAGTAATGACGGACCTCGAACGAAATCAGGTTGTAATGATTACATAATTTCACGACGCCAATCTTTGCTGGAGAAAACGCGGACCTTAAAAGATGTGTGGTACGATGAGCCGGTTCGGGGCGGGGCAGGGAGACCGTCGAGAAGAATGCCTTCAGGCGGTAGAAGTCTTTGGTGGGGATGTCATCGTACTTGTGGTCGTGACACTTCGCGCAGCCGACGGTGAGTCCAAGGAACACGGCACCGACGGTCGACGTCATCTCGCTCAGCAATTCGTGGCGCGATTCATCGCCCCGCGGTTCCGTGAACGGAGCGAGTCGCAGGAACGTCATCGCTACAACGCGTTCCGCGGGAGTTTCCGGCAAATCACCGGCTCCCATGATTTCTTCGAATTCGTCACCGGCGATTTGTTCCCTGATGAACTCATCGTACGGCTTGTCGCTGTTGAACGCGTCGATGACGTAGTCGCGGTATCGCCAGGCGTGGGGCAGATCCGGATCACCCTCGTATCCGGCCGTGTCGGCATAGCGAGCCACGTCCAGCCACAGCCGCGCCCATCGTTCTCCAAAACGAGGATCGATCAGCAACCGGTCGACAAGGTCCGCCCAGGCCTGTTCCGATTTGTCGCTGACGAATGCGTCGACGTCCTCCGGGGCCGGCGGCAGACCGATGAGGTCGAAGTACAGCCGGCGAATCAGCTGCTGACGAGTGGCCTCCGGCGCCGGACGCAGCCCGGCATCGTGCAGCCGACGCAGGACAAACGAGTCGATTTCGTTTCGAATCCAATCCGACGGCATGTCCGGCGGCGATGCTGCTTTCGGCGAATAGAACGGCCACGGTCGCTCGTCCTGCGAATGTGCATGCAGGGCGTTCGCGAGAAACACGGCAGCGCAGAAGATTGCGATTTGAGTTGCGCGTCTGTGCGACATCAGTAGGTCCGTGTCCGCAGTTTCCGATCGCTCAATCGTCATGAGTCTACCAGCAATCGCCGCCGATGAAATCAGGATCTGTGTGTTCGGGACGGGTATATGTCCGTGTGCAATGTCCGTGGGCTCTTTCTGCCAGCGAGCCTGCTGGCGCCGGTCTTCGAACAAGCGACGCCTTTGGAGTGCGGCGACTCGTCGTCGCTTTCCTTTTCGCGGAATTGTCAAGTTCTGAACTGTCGTTCGCTTTGCCGGCAAACACCGATTCCGTGCAGAGGAAAGCGATACTAAACCGCCGCACCCGAAAAATCGCCCTGTATCCAGGGGCAGGAGCCTCGCCCGCCGGGCATGCGCTCGTCACGGGTACCAC
>JAWKUA010000045.1 GCA_041398785.1 Planctomycetaceae bacterium
GATTCTTCGGACCGCGACGGTTCACGAAAGCCGGCCGGGCTAAGTTCTACGATTTCAGCGGTTGCTGCTGAGTCATGCAGTGAAACGCGCCCAGTCCCCAGATCAGATCGAGCGCGTCGACACCTGCGATCTCGTGATCCGGAAAACAGTTCTGGATCTGCTGCATGGCTGTTTCGTCAGCGCGATCCTGAAACAGCGGAACGATGACCGCTCCGTTGACGATGTAAAAGTTGCAGTAGCTGGCCGGCAGCCGATGCTTCTGCTGGAACAGTGGTTTCGGCAGTTTCAGAGGAATCGGGTCCAGCGGCTGCCCGTCGGCATTCACGCCATTCGCGACCGCTTTGAAGTTGGCTCGCAGTTTCTTCGCTTCGGGTGCATCATCGCTGTAGGGAGCCGCCACCAGTACTCGGCGAGCATCGGCAAAACGGGCGACCTGATCGACGTGGCCGTCCGTGTCGTCTCCCAGAATTCCGTGGCCCGGCAGCCAGACGACGTTGCGAGCTCCCATGAATCGCCGCAAAGCCGCTTCCATGCGTTCGCGCGTGATTCCCCGGTTGCGGTTCGGATTCAGCAGGCAGCTTTCCGTCGTCAGAATTGTGCCGGCACCGTTTCCGTCGACCGATCCGCCTTCCAGAATCAGTTCCGGACGAACGGCGGGCATGTCCAGCCGTGCGGCGATTCGCCCGGCAACTTTCGCGTCCTGATCCCAGGGAGGGTACTTTTCTCCCCAGGCGTTGTAGTCCCAGTCAATGACGATCTGTTCGGGACCACTGCCGACGTTGGGCCGGCGGTTCAGAAAAATGGGCCCGTGGTCGCGACACCACGAGTCGTTGACGGGGATCTCCACGAAGTCAACGGAATGACAGGACTCCACGGCCGAACAGGCTTCCACGACAAACGGTCGAGCAGCCTTGATGACGGACTCGCTGCCGGCAAGGATCCGCACGGGCTCAAACCGGCTGACCGCCGCAACGAACCTGGCGAAAGCCGGAGGAATGCGTTCAAAGAGTCCCGGCCACGTATTGGCGTTCACCGGCCAGGCGACCCACGTCGCCGCATGTCCTTCCCATTCCGCCGGCCAGCGATAATTTTCCGGGTCCGCTTGCATGACGCGCACGGTCTGGTTTCGCAGACGTTTCGTCAAGCCTGCGACGCGGGTGCCCCGGACTTTCCAATCCGTCGTAAGACACCAGGCGGTGCGGGCTGCCCGAAGCACGAAAGCACGCGCAATTCGAACCGTCAGTCCATTCCGGTGAATTCCCGCCAGGATTCCGCGCCGCCGATCGAACAGGCGTGACTGCCAGCCGGCTGCCGGTTTTCGAAACCTGCCAATGGCTGGACACCGGCTGCCGGTTTACCATGACAGAATGCTGGCGCAGGCAATTCGCAGGAACGGAACCGGCGCTGAAACGACCGACGAGAGCGTCATTCGACATCGTCTGCCGGCACTGTTCGTTCACTGGACCTGGACGGTCGATCGACCACACACCGCATCGTTCCGGCAGCGACAGACTTGAGGTATTGCATCGAATGGTTTGGCCCGAGCGGCGGCGAAACGATCGCGCGAATTGGTCGAATCACCTCACGGCTGGCTCGTTTCAGTCAACAGGAAGCCGCAATTCGCACCACCTGATCTTTTTCGGAGAGCTGTGATGAGAACCGCTGTTGCCACCTGGATGCTGCTGAGTTTCACTTCCGGCGCGCTCAACGCTCAGGACGCGCTGCCCTTCAGTCACCGAGTGGAAACTTTTCAGGATGAAGATGACGCGCAGATCAGGGCTTTTGTGGTTCGCCTCGAGCAGCCATTCTTCGCCAGCGAATTTGAAAAGAACAGTTACGTGCGGCTGAAATCGCTCGATGACCGTTCGTTTCTGATCTATCCCCGCGAAACCCGGTTTGACCGAAACCACGCGGAGTTCTACGGGCGTCTTCGCGGTGTCGGAGCGGCCTCCGTCAGACTGTCGTACGAAACGGTCTCCGAAAATCCGGACGGTTCACGCCGCGTCGAGACTCGGCAGGCCGACATCGAAATCCCGATTCCCGTTGAACACGGCGGACTGAAACTCACCTACACGACATGGGCCGAATATCAGAATCAGCACTTCGCCAACCTGCTGGAATACTATCCCGGCGAATCGTTCTTCGAATACCTGCTGCTGCAGTCGCGTGAACGCTACGGAGTCACGCCGCCGCCAATGTCGATGTCAAAACTGACGGCTGACCAGGAAACCAGCGAAGAACGGCTGTATCACCTGTTTTCCGGAGGCCTGGAACTGCAGCGGACTTTGCAGCGCAGGACGCTTCGAGGTTCGGCGAAACAAGGAGACCTTACGATTCATGTCAGTGACGTCCGGCCGCCTGACGTGATGTCGCCCGATTATCGGGAACTGCTGAAACAAAAGTCTGAACAGGCTGCTCCCGGACCTCTGCCGGAATCCGCGTCGCTCATTCCCCAGGATCAGTACTACCTGCGTTTCAGTTCCTGGAAGACCGCTGACAGCCTTCACCGCGAAATCGGTAACTGGATTGAACCGCTGCTGAGAATGCTGACCGAAGACGCGCGAGACCATCACCTGCGGTCAAAGTACGAAACACAACTGGTCACGGACTTTGATGATCTGCGGCCGCTGTTCCAGGACGGCGGTGTCACTGAACTGGTGCTGACGGGTTCCGATTTCTATCTCGCGGAAGGCACGGATCTGACGGTGCTGCTGCGAGCCCGGAACGCGGAAGTTCTCGCAAAAAAACAAGCGGAATGGCTGGCCAATGCAAAGCAGCGATTTCCGGACATGGAGGATCGCGAATTCAACTACCTGGGTACTCGGATCGTCGCCCGCTACACGGCCAGCCGCGAAATCAGTTCCTTCCAGGCTCAACACGAAGACTGGACCATCATTTCCAACAGTCACGTCGCGATCCGCCGCGTGATCGACACGGTGCAGAACAAGCAGCCGTCACTGGCTTCAGCACCCGACTTCCAGTACGTCCACGCTCTTCATCCTTCGGCGAACGACGCCGATTCCGGATACCTCTTCCTGTCCGACGCATTCCTGCGATACCTCAGCAGCCCGTCATTCAAAATCGGTGAACGGCGGCGCAAGCAGAGTCTGAACAACCTGGTCATGCTGAACAACGCGTCGCTGTTTTATCGGCTGGAGTACGATCGCACTCCGGACGGACTGGCGTCATTGATCGACGGCCGGTTCATCAATCGCGACAAGCTGGTTTGTCCTCAGGGCGGCGCCTATGCATTTGACGCCGACAGCGACGCGGCCACCAACTCCGTCTTTAACCGGCTGAAATACCTGACACCGATCCGCGAACTCCGCGTCCTGCAGGTTTCCAAAGAAGAAAAGGAAGAATACGAACGTTACGTCCAGCGTTACTCGTCGTTCTGGAAGGACTACTTCTCGCCGCTGGCCGTGCGGCTGTCGACGGACCCGAATCTGGTGGTTGAATATTGCCTGCTGCCATTCGTCAACAGCAACGGCTGGCACGGCTACCGCGACATGCTCAGCGAAGATGAACGATCGCTGCGACTGATGCCGCCCGCGGAATCGATGTTCACGTCGATCACACTTCTGAACAATCGCGAACAGACAAAAGCACTGCTCACGTCACTGCCGGGCGTCGATGGTGTCCTGCGGGACGATCCGACGCTGACCGATCTGAGCTGGCTGGGAAACCGTGTCTCATTCAATTTCTGCGACGCTCATTCGGTTCTGGAAATTGACCCGACAAGACTCAGGCAACTGAATGCTCCGTTTCCGCTGCAGCCGTCCCTGCAGGCCGCGATCGCCACGGCGGCCTTTGCGGCGGTCGCCCCGACTTATGTCACGATCAATGTCGAAGATCCCGACAAGGCGGATCGATTTTTGAGCATGCTGCTGTCGCGAGTGTTCCTGCACGAATCCGATGTCGCAGGTTTCGAAACCGCGATCGATGCCTACCAGTTACCCGCTCACCGTGAACATTCCATCTATGGTGTCACTTATCGCATCTATGCCGCTCGTATTCGTTTCTACCTGTCCGTCGTCGGCGGCGAACTGGTTGCCGCCACGGAACCGCACGTCCTGCGACAGGTCATCGATGCCGCTCTGGATCAGCCGCCGGAACAGGAAATCAGCGGTCAGTTCGCCTGGCGTCTGCGCACGTCCGCTCTGCAAAAGCTGAAGGACGACGTCCGCACGTACTGGCAGGAACACATGCGCCGCGCGTCCTATCACAACATCATGCCAATCTACACTCTGCTGCATTTGTACGATGTGCCGATCGGTCAGGTCGATTCACTGTCCGACGCAAAATACGGAGTCACGTTCTTCTCGCCCGACGGAGAATATCGCTACGACTCCGAACGCGATGAAGTGTTTTCGACAGCCTACGGAAACCGCCAACACGCAAAGCAGGTGCTTGCCGAACCTGGCAAATCCACGTTTGACCGCGCCTTCAATCGGCTAAAGGAAGTGCTGCTGACCGTCGTCTTCAGCGACGACGCGATCTCCGGACGGATTGAAGTGCGATCCGAATAACGCTCACCGCAAAAAAACGGCGGCCGCCGTATCGGAGCCGGCACTATCACTCGACGGCGCTCCCGTTCTCACCGGGCCTCCGCGTTCTTCCCCTGCCCCGCGAAGCAACTTCCCCTCGCCCCTGAAGCAGGAGAGGAAGATTTTTCCGCGTGCAGAGCCATTTCCCGGATGACGGCTGGACGTGCAATCCCCGGCCGGCCAGTTCCGCGAAAGCTCCTCGACCGTCACCGGTCTCGTCGCTGTCTGTGGTGGAATCCGCTGCCGCGCAGTTCGCGTCGTGCAGAATCTGTGTCAAAATCTGCGTCATGTTGTGTGTAGTAACGTGCAGGGAGCCAATTTGAACGCGCCGATGACTGAACCGGAAACTCGCCCCAGCCTGATGCTTCGCGTCCGCGATCCGGCCGATCATGAGGCGTGGGATCAGTTTTCGGACCTCTATCGGCCCGTCATTCGCCGCATGGCAATGACGAAAGGAATGCAGGACGCCGATGCCGAGGATCTGGCTCAGCAGGTTCTTCTGGCGATCGCCGGAGCGATCGCTCGCTGGGAACATGATCCGGATCGAGCAACGTTTCGCACGTGGCTGCATCGCGTCACCAGGAACGCAATTCTGAACGCGATTACCCGCGGCGTCCCGGATGTCGGGTCAGGCGACGAACAAACACATCAGTTTCTGGAACAACGACCCGCCAGCAGCGGACCCGATTCAGATCTGCTGCAGATCGAATATCGCCGCGAAGTGTTTTGCGCGGCAGCCGGTGAAATCCGACACGAATTCTCCGACGAAACATGGATGTCCTTCTGGCTGACAGCGGTGGAAGGAAAAGACGTTGACGATGCCGCCGCCGAACTGGGACGAACGCGAGGCAGCGTCTACGCCTCACGCAGTCGAGTCATGAAACGACTGCGGCAGAAAGTGGAAGAATTGAGCAACTAATGGTCTGTCAGAGGTCATTTGATGAGTGAATATGAACGATCGAATGTTTGGAAGGGTGGGGCTCCTGCCCGGCCACTGCCGCGATTGACGTCCTGCGGCACACGCGGCTCGGCAGGAGCCTCGCCCTCCCGAATCGCGCCCGATGGCGGCAACCGTCCGATCCACCAAGACTCGGTTGACGAACAACCAGCCACCGCCCCCGCGCAGGCGGCGTCATCACCGAATACTGAAGTCTGACTACTGAAAACTGATAACTGACGACTAGTAACTGCCCCGTGCCCACCTCGACCTGCAACCCCGAAACCATCGACGACTTCCTGGCCGATCGCCTGGATGAAGTCGCTCAGCGTTCGTTCGAACAGCATCTGGACGAATGTGACCACTGCGGTGCGGAACTGAAACGCCGAACCGCCGACGTCACGCTGTGGAACGACGCACGAGCCTTCCTGAGTTCCTCGGAGAACCCGGCGCTGGCGTCCTGCGCGACGCACTTTGGTGACTCGGTCCGGAACTCATCCGACGCTCTCCGTCTGGATTTTCTGAATCCCACCGACGACCCGCACATGCTGGGACGTTTTGCGGGCTATGAAATCTCCGGAGTCATCGGTTGCGGCGGGATGGGGATCGTGCTGAAGGGTTTCGATGCTTCGCTGAATCGATATGCGGCGATCAAAGTGCTGGCACCACACTACGCCACCACCGGAGCCGCTCGACAGCGGTTTGCTCGGGAAGCTCAGGCTGCCGCCGCCGTTGTTCACGATAACGTGATCGCGATTCACGGTGTCAGCGAATTTAACAATCTGCCGTATTTGATCATGCCGTACCTCAAGGGCCAGTCGCTGCAGAAACGCGTCGATCAGCACGGCCCGCTGTCCGTTCCCGAAATCCTGCGCATCGCCATGCAGACAGCTCGCGGGCTGGCGGCGGCGCACGATCAGGGGCTCGTTCACCGCGACATCAAACCCGCCAACATCCTGCTGCCGGAAAACGTGGAACGAGTTCTCATCACCGACTTTGGCCTTGCCCGCGCCGCCGACGATGCCAGCCTGACCAGAAGCGGAGTCATTGCCGGCACGCCGCAATATATGTCGCCCGAACAGGCCAAAGGCGAAGGCATTGATCACCGCAGCGATTTATTCAGTCTGGGCAGCGTGATGTACACGATGGCCACCGGCCATCCGCCATTCCGAGCCGAAACGCCCTACGGCATCCTTCGCCGGATCACCGACAACGCTCATCGCCCGGTGCATGAACTTCGCAGCGACGTCCCGCTCTGGCTGTGTTCCATCATCCACCGGCTGCTGAGAAAGAACGCTGCCGACCGTTTCCGTTCCGCAGACGAAGTGGCTTCTCTGCTGGAAGACTGCCTGGCTCACGTGCAGCAACCGTCGCAGGTGCCGCTGCCGTTGTCTCTGAAACCAACCGCGCAAGCGACGCGTCATCTCCGCTGGCCGATCGCTGTGGCTGGAATCCTTCTGACTTGCGCCGCAATCGTCCTGTTCATCGTCCCGGGCGATCAGAACAAGCCTGACAGTTCGCTTGTTGCACAGGAATCACTCACGGTTGAGTCAGCCGATCAGCCTTCAGAAACGACTGACCATCAGGATCAGTTGGAACCTGCTGACAATGAACTGCAGTGGAGCGTCGACTCCGATCTGGACGACCTCGAATCCACTCTGCAACGCCTTCGGCAGGAGATGCTGTGATGGGTTCGGAAGCTTTCACGGACAAGCGGTCACGCTTCTCCTGCATCCGGTTCGGTGCCCGGAAGCGCGCTGTCACTGACGTAGCTGACCAATCACGCTTCCACTGGCACAAGGCCAGTGGTGAGCCGGTGAGGACGTTGAGCGGGGTTTGGTCCGCCGGGCTAGCTGACCAGTCTGGCTTCCACCGGCATAAAGCCGGTGGAGAGCGGAGCCATGAGCGTGGGAAATCTCTTCGCCTTTCCGCCACCTCCGCCATCACGGCCTCCCCCACCTTCGCCGCCACCACCGCTGCTATCAATGCCTTTCACCGCCACCGGCTTCACGCCGGTGGAGCGCTGACGACCAGCTACAACCTCAGCCCCACCCGGCCACCACCCCTGCCGGTGGGCCATGACTGGTCAGGCTACAGGCCCAACCGACCCCAACGACGAATTCGGAATTCCACCGCTACATCCGTCGTCGCACGGCCTGCATGTCATACGGTCCGATCGTTCCGGCGTAGTATCCGGGCATCCAGAGATTCAGCATTCCGTGTCGGAAAGCCACGTTGTTCATGTACGACAGAGCGATCTCAGCGGGCGAGCGTTCATAGCGAATTCGAACGGTCAGATGCACGTGGTCAGGCAGCAGAGCGAGCCGGGAGATTTGATGGCCCCATTTTTCGGCCGTCGCCAGAATCGCGGACCGAGTGATCTCATGAAACGAGACCTCGGCCGTTCGCCAGCGCTGCGCATGCACGAAGACAAGATGCAGCGCGAGAACATGCTGCCCGTGACCACTATGAAGCGGTTCCGTCAGATCAATGTCTGTCGACACAACGCTGAGTGCCTCGAGCAACTGCTGGCTGTGAGCATCAGCCATTTCGTGATGTTCGAACTGTTCCGCAACGTAGCGTTCAACCGTGGCCGCAGCGGCATCGCCGACGGTGCTCAGGCGAAAGTTCCGTCGCAGCGAAACTCCGCCGAACGGCCGTACCGAATGCTGAAGCCTTCCTTTCACATTCTTGACGATCTCGGTCGGGATGACCGCCGGTTGAGTGCTGAGCAGAAACTGAATGGTCTCACTGGTCCGCCGATGAAACTCAAGAATGCGGATGTTGTCCGCTTCCAGCGACGCTTTCAGGGTGTCGAGCCATTGTTGTTCGTCCGGCAGCGTCCCCGAAGAAACACCGCCAGCGACCATCTCAACTGATAGGCGGGGCGACAGTTTTCTTTCGGTGTAAAGGGCGTGGGAGTCATTGGCCGAAGATCGTAATCTGGAAAACTGAACTTCGCCAATGGCTCTGGTCATCGCAGGCCAGAGGTTTGCGGCGTTGCGTGCTACTCACGCCACCGGCACGAGGCCTGACGGGGTTTGCAGTCCGCTTCCACCGGCACAAGGCCGGGAGCGGAGGAGGGATTGGGTCGGCGGCGTCGTGCTTCCACCGGCAAAGGCCGGTGGTGAGCAACCCAGTGTCGAACATTCGCCGCCCCCGCCGCTGCTATCGATGCTTTGCCGCCACCGGCTTCACGCCGGTGCCGATCGGCCAACTACAACCTCAGCCCCAATCTCAATCCCGGCCACCACCGGCCTCGTGCCGGCGGAGCCATGACTGGTCAGCTACAGGTCAGCGATACGTGCATTGAAGCCCTCGCTGATCAGCGACAAAACCTGATTCACCTGTGAACGAAAAGTTTAATCCCATGATGACTCTGACAAAATGGTGTGCCGTGATGCTGATTGTCAGCACGCCGGCGTTCCTCCAGGCTCAGGAAGATTCCAAACGCGTGTCGGAGACGACGGCGGAAACAAGCCCGTTGCCGGAAGAGATCAAAGTACCATCTTCTGGACCACCGACGTCATCGGCGCATGAACTTTCCCCACAGAGCGTTGAGCAGTTCCTGCGACTGGAAGTCGTCAAGGCGGAACTGGAACTTGAAACTCTGGCGTCTGAAGTCGGTGCCAATCATCCAAAAGCGGCCGCCATCCGTCAGCGAATCGAATCGCTGCGTGCGAAGCTTGCGGAGGAACGCGATAAGGCAGAGCAACACAGCAATGGTCTGCCAGACGGGAATCAGCCTCCGAGCGCGGAGGGACTTCAGCAGGACAATCGTCCTGCGGGACTGCTCGACAAGGGTGAGCTTGCCGGCTGCGAAATGCATGTCGTCGGCATGTATATGCCCAAAGACAATAACCGCGATGATCGTGTCTACGTGCACGTGAAGCCAACGGGAAAGCCGATAGTGCTGGTGCTGACCGGGTACTTCGGAGCCGAATGGCATCTCAACGTCGACCCCAATGCGGATGTGCGGCAGATTATTGTTCCGGGGTATTACAAACATGAACTCGCGGAGCCAATGCCGGATGTTCCGATCGCCATGCTCACGTACTTTCCGAAAGCGGATAAGTCGAACCGCAATTTCTTCTGGGCCTACGCATGGAACACTTCGGAAGGTCGGGAACTCCGCCGCAAACTGAAGGAACTGACCGGACTGGAAGTCACGACATTTCAGGGGGTATACGCGGCAACCCGGTTTGTCGTGGACGGACAGCGTGGGCGTGATGTTGTCGAAGGCAGATCAGACGGCAGCGATGAGTCGGGTGGCCCGGTGGGCTTCCTGGAATCATTACTTGGTGGCGCAGCGGCCGCGGACGACGATGGTCCCAGACCGGCCACAAATGAACTTTCGACTTTGAATGAGGATGCTCGGCGACTTCTTAACGAGGCCCGTGACGACGCCGAACGCGATTACTTAAAAGCGGAAGAAGCCTCGCTGCAGGCCGCGCGGGAATATCGCACCGAAGCGGTTCAGGAATCGCCGGACCCGAAGGCGGTCGAGGCGTTGAAGGCAAGACTGGATAGCGCCGTTCGAGCATCCTTTCGATCTCAGATGCTGTTGCAGGCACTCCGACTGCAGATTGCACAGCATGATCTGGCGGACGTTCAGACAAAACATCAGCGGCGTCAAAAGGTTGCAGACCGAATCATCGAACGTCGCGTTGCGGATCTGATGAGCGGACATGATCTGAATTGGCAGGCAAAAGCCGACAGGGCAAAAGGTGCCGACGGTCACTTAACCGGAGCCTCCGACGAGGAACGCGCTGCAACGAACACGGCGGCACAGAACGCCGATGCAATGCCTGCCCTGCGGGCCGGGTTAAACATGACGGCCGAGGCGGATCCGGAACTTGACGGTGAATGGAAACTGGAACAGATCACTGGTCGCGGTGTGCTGGGTCACGAAACGGGGCTTGTTTTGCGGACCCAGGCCGGGCAATGGACGCTGCTGCGAGGAACCCACGAAAGCGATTTCGGCCGTCGCATCGATCCGAAAGCAACTCCGGCAACAGTCGACATTGTGCGACGTGATCTGCCGGACGCTCCGCCGATTTGGAGTGGCATTTACAAAGTTGAAGGCAACACGCTGACGGTCGCATGGGCTCCGTCAGATGGATCCGCTCCGAAACCGACCGACTTCAGCGGCAGCGTTGGCACGGTTCAGGCTTGGAAACGTGTCGCACCTCTGCCCAAGTTTGCGGCACCGAAGGAGCTGCTCGACTACATCGGCGGTGCTTTGGACGATGACAGTGAAACGATGCGGCGGTATGTCAGCGTGCTGACGGACGAAGAAGCCGAACGATTCGCAGGCATGATGATCCGAGCAATTTCGGGAATGCAGGCGGTCACCGGATTGGTCGCGGCATTTGGGGCGGAAGGACAGAATGGCGACTTGTCCGGCCCGCAGTTTCTTCAGGCCGTGACGCAGATGAGCGAGATTCTCCAGCGACATGAGGTTTCCAACCCGCCTCCGGAAGCTCAGGCCGCCCGGCAGCAAATTCAGATGTCGGCGGACATCGCCGGACTCTTGACCGGACAAGCCGGCTTCAAAGCCAAAATGCCCGCCGACGATTATTCGATGCTGCTGCGGACCGCCGCCCGAACGCTCGACCAACCGCGTGAGTTTCTCGAGGACCTTGCTCCGGCGGTGAGCGGTCTGGAAGGCGCCGAATCAAAGAAGGCAAAACCGCAGTGGGAGATCAATGCCAATGGCGACGAAGCCATGGTCGTGAACACGGCACACGTCGATGGAGAGACCGGCCTGGTCGATCAATCCGAAACGATGACGCTGGTGAAGGAAGGCGACACATGGAAGATCTCCGGTATGTTCTCCGACGAAGTGGTCATCAAACTTCAGGAAGGGTTTCAGTCTACGACAAGTGCGAGCAACAGTCCGGCCAGAGTAGAACTGCCCGAGTTTGCCGCCGTTCCAACCTACGGGCCAGCGACACCGCCAAACGCCGTCTACGCGAGGCGCGATTTGCTTCCGTTCACAGAACTCACAGGAACAACGACAGATGCACGCCACACGCCTGCGATCGTTTCCGCCGGCGATTCTCCTCCTGTGGCACCCGAGGAAGCTCGAGGCAAATTCATCAACCGCCGTTTGATGAAGGGTGACCTGATCACCGCCGACATGCTGATCGACGAACCAACAACATTGCAGATCGTGGAGTTCTGGCTGAAGGAAGCGGCTGAGGGTCGTGCCGTTTTTGAGGGTGTGCAACCGCTGGAAGCCAGCTATCACGACTGCAGACTTTATGCGATGGAGTTTCCGTTCAGTGATTCCTACGCGAAGCGGTTCCATGACAAGCTGCCTGTGTGGACTGCAGAATATCTGGAAGTTCTGGCGGGTCGGCTGCGGGCGGCACCCGTTGAACAATGGACGCAGGCGGAACTGAACATGCTGCAGTCCGTGGCGGAACTGGTCCACTATCGAACGGACGACAGGGATCACCATCTTGAGGCGATCGGTGCGTCGGTGGTCGAGTTCATCAGGGTCAATGCCAACACTGGCACCGCGAACAGCAACCCGGAAATGCGCAGGGCGGCTCATTCGTCATGGGTCCTGGGCATCGCCGCGCGACTCAATGGCGGGCTGCCGCCGGAGGTTCTGGAGGTTGAATCCGCTGATGACACCATCGACGCAAAGCTGCATCTCCTTAAACGGATGGCGGAAAACGGAGCGGATGCCACGTGGATCAGTCAGGAACGCCGTCGTCTGTTCGGTCTGCTGGAAGAAGCTCCCGTGCAGGCTTTGAAGTTGCTGTTCACACTCAGGAAGGTCGAGAACGTTGCCATGGAAGACTGGATCTTCGCGATGTCATCGGAGCAAACCGCCAACGCGTGGCGTTCGTCGCCGGCCCGCCACTTTTCGCCGCCGGTGGATACTGTGCTGGCGATTGCGATCGCGGAACTGCTGGCCGGTCGCGATCAGATCACGGACGACAATCTGGCTTTCTTCTTCCAGAGCCAGCAACCAGGCTACATGTTCTCTCGGCACGTGGACGACCTGTTGTCGAGCGAACTGGCGTACCGTGAATCGGTGATCCGGCTGTTGGTCGGCGTTTTTCGCAAGACAAGAAACGCCGTGCTGAAGCACAACATTTCCGTACTGGCTCCGGCGGTGCCGGTGATGACGTCAGAGAATCGCACGTAGGTTCGGCAGCGAGTGTGGATTTCCGAATGCTTCGGCTCGCACAATTCCGTCGCTGCAATTCGACGGGATCGGAGTCCCGTCGTACAAACTCGTGAATGATCCGGTCTAGAATCCGCAGTGATTCGGCAAGTTGCTGAACGGTCGATTGCTCGCGGACGCTGAACCGACTTCCACCGTATTCCACCACGCAAATCGGAAGCTCATGCCCGAACTGTCCCGATACCAAAAGCAGATCCTCTTCGCGGAAATCGGCGAAGCCGGGCAGCGGCGACTGATGCAGCGACAAGTGCTGCTGGTGGGCTGCGGAGCGCTCGGCTGCGTGCTGGCGGATGCGATGGTGCGAGCCGGCGTGGGCCACGTGAGAATCGTGGATCGTGACTTTGTGGAACTGTCCAATCTGCAGCGGCAAATTCTTTTTACTGAAGACGATGTCGCAGAGCATATACCGAAAGCGGTCGCGGCCGCACGCAGACTCAGGCGCGTGAACTCCGGAATCACGATCGAACCAATCGTTGCCGACGTCGGCTTTTCCAACATTCGTCAGTTTGCTGACGGAGCAGACCTGATCCTGGACGGAAGCGACAACTTCGAAGTTCGCTACCTGATCAACGACCTGTCGCTGGAGACCGGAATTCCCTGGATCTTCACGGGATGCACGGGCAGCACCGGACAAGTAATGCCCGTGATACCCGGCGAAACCGCGTGCCTGCGGTGTCTGATTCCAGACCCGCCGCCGCCCGGTTCGACGGAAACGTGCGACACCGCCGGAGTCATCGGCCCCGCGATCGGCGTGACAGCGTCTCTGCAGGCGACACTGGCTCTGAAATTGCTGAGCGGAGAACAGTACAGTCCGAAGTCAGGAGGCGGGAACTACGAGCGGCGAGACGCCGGTAAGTCGAAATCAAGCCGGTCCATTTTCGAATCTCCAAAGCTGACAATCATTGACGTCTGGGACGGCACGTTTCGCCAGGTGGACGTTTCCGGATTACGAAACGACGACGACTGCCCGGCGTGCAAACACGGCGAACGTCTGTGGCTGGACGGAACGCAGTCCTCCGGTTCAACCGTCCTTTGCGGACGCAACGCGGTTCAGATCAGTCCGCCGGAAAAGGTGAGTCTGTCGCTTGGCGAACTTGCCGGTCGGCTGGATTCCGCCGGAACTGTGACATCGAATCCCTTCCTGGTGCGGGTCGCCGTGCGTGGTTCGGATCTGGAACTGACCGTGTTCCCGGATGGACGAGCGATCGTTAAGGGAACGGAAGATTCCGGAATTGCGCGAGCCGTGTATTCGCGATACGTGGGATCGTAGTTGGCGCGAATTTCGGTCGTCGCACGTCGAACCCATGCCGCGTTGCGTTGGGCCGGCGGCTTAACTACTTCCATTCCCACACGTCATCGCTGCCGAGACCGGTGCCGGAGATCGGTTGCTGTGACTGCAGCCAGCTTCTGGCTTCCGCGTCGTCTTTCAGATACGCGCTCCAGAACTTCAGACTGATCTGCTGAATGGCCGGGTGATGCTTCGGGTCGCGGCGTCTCGCCCGCAAGCCGCGGGCGTCTCCAAACGCCATGTGTTCTGCGTCGAACAGCACAAGCTGATATTTGTCGCCCGGCGGCAGCGCAGCGTACACCTCACGGCGCCTGGCCGGTGTCACAGTCGGGTCGATCGGGCTGGCGTCTTTGGTGCCCGTCATGCACAGAATCGGCCTGGTAATGTGTCCGAAGGTCTTTGCAGTATCTCGCCCTTTGCCTGGCTGAGGACTCATCGGAAGAAACGCGTCAATGCGATCATCCGCAAAGCTGCGATTGAACGGATAGACCTGCCCGGCGACACCCAGAGTCGTCACGGCGCCGAAACTGTGACCGCTCATTCCGATATGTTCGAGATCCAGCTTCGCAAAAAGATCGTGGCCATCCTGTTTGTCCCAGACGCCAAGTTGATCAATCACGAACGAAACGTCCGCGAGGCGGTCGCGCGAACTGACAGCGCTCGCCGCTGACTTCAGTGCCGCCAGCCGCTGCCCGCCACTGACTGTCTTCCACACGTCCTCATCGCTGCCGGGATGCTGCATGAAGACCGCCACGTAACCTGCTTCCGCCCAGAACTTTCCCAGGTAGGCGTTATTTTCTCGTGAACCGCCGAGTCCGTGAGAGAACAAAACGACCGGTTGGGCGTTCTGTTCTTCGGGAAGGTAGACCTTGACCGGAACCGTCCGCGAGCGGTTTTCGTCAACCGGTTCGTACCGAAGTTCTCGAACAGACCTTCCGTCGTCACCAAACGTAGCTGATCCAGGCAATAGCACCAGAGCAGCGACGCAGCCTGAAAATCGAACTGCATTCATGATTGTCTCCGTCGGCGAGGTCAGGTTGGCAAATGGCAGGCTGGTTCATTCCAACGTATACCGGACAGCCGCGTCACGTCGGTTCGTCGGAAACCGAGCCGGATTTGGCGGGAATCGGCAGCTCATCGAAGATTGTCGAATCCGTTCTCTACTCCGGTTGAAAACTGGCGGATTTTCCGGTTTGCTGAACGATGACGACGCGCTGAACGGTGTGGGAATGTTGACAATCGGCACACTTCGTACGCGCGCTGGCGTTGCACGGCGGGACGCGGAAAGTGCGGCTCGTTCGTGATCAAAGGCGTGCGGCAGATGCGAGTCTGCCCGCGGGCCGCACGGCGCTAGCCCCGGTTCACTGCGGGCACCACCGCGGCTAACGCCGTGCGGCTCGCGGGCAGGTAACAACTCATCTGCCGCTCGCCAGAAGTCCCGCCACTGCGGCGATGTCGGGAGTTTCGCTTGCCACTTCCAGGAACGTAAAGATCAGTCCGGCGTAAATTCCGGCGCCTGCGGTTAGGCTGCCGGATTCGTTTTGTGCGCAGACTCTTTTCCCGCCATGCTGACTACCGTTCGACACTACCTTGAACTGATCCGGTTCAGCCACACGGTGTTCGCGCTGCCGTTCGCGCTGCTGGCCGCCGTGCTGGCATGGAGTCAGCCGGACACAGTGTTTCGTTTGCGGGATCTCGTCGGCATTCTGGTGTGTATGGTATTCGCACGATCGGCGGCGATGGCATTCAACCGTCTGGTGGATCGCGACGTGGACGCCGCCAATGAGCGAACGGCGACGCGTCATATCCCGGCGGGGCTGCTGTCAGTGAAGTCGGTGGCCGCGTTTACAGTCGTCAGCAGTCTGGCATTCGTCGCGTCGACGTTGATCTTCCTGCCGAAGAGGCTGCCCCTGTACCTGTCAGTGCCTGTACTGCTGTTTCTGCTGGGCTATTCGTACGCGAAACGCTGGACAAGTCTGTGCCACTACTGGCTGTCGGCCGCGCTGATGATGTCTCCGGTCGCGGCGTGGATTGCAGTGCGCGACGAATTCGCGGCGACTCCCGCCCTGCTGGCCGGGGTCATTTTCTTCTGGGTCGGCGGTTTCGACATCATCTATGCCTGCCAGGACGCGGACTTCGACATGGCTCGCCGACTTCACAGTATTCCCGCCCGATTTGGTGTTGCGAAAGCGCTGCGAGTTGCGTTCGTCAGCCACCTCATGACAATTGCCATGCTGGTGCTGCTTTGGTGGCTGGCGGGACTCGGAACGATTTTTCTGTTGGGAATCGCTGCGATCGGCGGTTTGTTGATTTACGAACACTGGCTGGTGCGTCCGGACGATCTGAAACGGGTGAATATCGCATTTTTTCACGTCAACGCCGTGATCAGTTTCGGAATTCTCGCGCTGGGCTGCATCGACGTGTGGCTGGAGCGTTCGCAGTGAAGCGTCGCCGCGGCTCAACGCTCGGGTTTCCCGACCAGGCAATGTAGAAATTTGCTGATCGACTCTGACGCCGGAAAACAGATTCTTCAATTGTGACAGGACCGAACGGCGTTTGATCGGAACGCGAAAGGGATAACGAAACAGACATGATTCGGACGAACGATTCTCAACTGCAGTCAATTGCCGACAGGGTCGAAGCGGGGGAACGCCTGTCGTTCGACGACGGCGTTTACCTGGATGAACGAGCTGACCTGCACGCACTTGGACAGCTTGCCAACGTCGTCCGCGAACGCAAAAACGGCAACCTTGCGTACTACAACACCAACATTCACCTGAACCCGACGAATGTTTGCGTGTACCGCTGCCGGTTCTGTGCATTCCGAGCCGACCTGCGCGACGAGAAGGCGTATACGTTTGATGAACCCATGATTCGCGAACGCGTTCTGGAAGGGCGTGAAAGCGGAGCAACGGAAATTCATGTCGTCGGCGGACTGCATCATAAGAAGAGCTTCGACTGGTATCTGGACGTCGTGCGGACGATTCACGAGACGTCGCCGGAGATGCACATCAAGGCGTGGACGCCGGTGGAAATCAGTTGGTTCAGCTTCATTTCGAAACAGCCGATTCGCCGCGTGCTGGAGCAGATGATTGACGCGGGACTCGGCAGCATGCCCGGCGGCGGCGCGGAGATCTTCGACCCTGAAATTCGGCGACAGCTTTGTGAACACAAGGCCGACGCGGATGTCTGGTTCGACGTCCACCGAACCGCCCACGAGCTGGGTCTGCGAAGCAACGCCACGATGCTGTACGGTCACATCGAACAGCCCCGACATCGCATCGATCATCTGCTGAGGCTGAGGTCCCTGCAGGACGAGACCGGCGGCTTTCAAACCTTCATCCCGCTGGCGTTTCATCCCGAGAACACGGAACTCGCGAATATCAGCAAGCCCGATGGTCTGTTCGACCTGCGGATGATGGCTGTCGGCCGACTGATGCTGGACAACTTCGACCACATCAAGGCCTATTGGATCATGCTGGGAGAACAGACCGCTCAACTGGCTCTCAGCTACGGAGCTGACGACATCGACGGCACCGTGGTTCATGAACTGATCTATCACGACGCCGGCGCGACGACGCCTGAAGGCATGACCGTGCGGCAACTGCATCAGCTCATTCGCGAAGCCGGTCGCGAACCTGTCGAGCGCGACACGCTGTATCGAAGAATTCTGCGACAGGGCAGTCAGTGGACGGTCGGCGAACCGGTGACGGCTGCGATTGCCTGACACCGTTGACTCACTCCGCAAAAGCTGCCGGAGTCCAGCACCAGCCCCGCGCCAGTCCCGTCGGAACCGTTCCTGGCGACGGCTCCCATCGCGTCGGGCCGCTTGCAGGGCGGCTGCCCGGACTCAATTGTCACTTTTGAGTCCTGCCGCCACAATACACGCAGGCCCCGCTGGTGCGTTGTTCCGAAGTCCCGCATTCCAGCGGTGAACGATCGATTTGTGTCACCACAGTGAGTTGCGAAATGCCCGAAATCAGCCAAACCGCCGCGGCCATTCAGGTCAAATACATCGATCACGTCACTCTGATTGTGAAGGACGTCGAAGCCAGCCGTCAGTTCTATGTCGGCCTGCTGGGAATGGAAGAAGTCGATCGTCCCGCCTTTAGTTTCGGCGGAGCCTGGTTTCAGGCCGGCTCAACTCTGGTTCACCTGATCGAGGAACACGATCGCAGCGGCCCGGCCGGATATCCGAATAATGCCCTGGTCAGAAGCAGTCGAAATCATCACTTCGCGTTTGAAGTGGATGACGCCCGCGAAGCCGCTCAGATTCTTAAGGACCGCGGTATTGATCTGGTTGACGACGCGAAGCTGCGACCCGACGGCGCTGTTCAGGTATTTCTGGCGGATCCGGACGGACATGTCATCGAACTTTGCACGTCCAATGCCTGATTCGCGATTTCCGCAGCATGCCGCGCGGCTCGCTGCCCGTCGGAACAGCAGGTGATCCAGATGGCCAAAGAATACATCATCACAATGACAGCGGCGAATCGTGTGGGGATTCTGTCCGCCGTCACGAAAGCCATGGCGGAACTCGACGGTGACCTGCGGGAAGCCAGCCAGACGGTCGTGCGCGGCTTCTTCACGATGATCTTCTCCGCGGAGTTCCCCGAACAACTGGATTCCGACGTCATCTGCGCTCACCTGCAGGACGCCTGCCGGCCGTTCGGAATCGACTTCGGTCTGAAGGATCCTGCCAATGAACGGTTGCGCGAATCGATTAACGGATCGTCCAGGCTGTATTCGCTGCGACTCGGCGGCCTGAACCAGCCGGGAGTCCTGCGGCAACTGTCGTCCGTGATGGCACTGCACCGAATTGACATCGCCGGAATGCACGCCGTTCGAACCGGCGACAGCACCGGGTTCGAAATGGTGATGAAGATTGCCGTTCCCGTCGACTTCGATATCGACTCACTGCTGCGCGAACTCCACGAGACAGGGGAACCGTTTCAGATGACGGCGGATATCTCTGACTACACAGACCACGCCTGACCCGCCACCCGGCTGACCGCATGACTGCCGTCCGCATGACTGCCGTCCGCATGAGCGCCGTCCGCATGAGCGCCGCGCCGTCCGGCAAAGTCGCGAAACGTCCCGGTGCGGGTTCCGTAAACGTCACACGGCACCGCGGCAGCGAACGCCTCGCGGGCTCATTTCTCCAGGGAAGCCATGTCGAAAACACTCAGGCTATCGCGCCCGGAAGCGCTTGGGACGTAACGTCGAACGCCAGGCACGTGCCGAGATGCGGCAAGCCCCGGCTGCGAGGAATCGAGAACGCAGCGAATGGCATCGAGTTGCTCAGTGATTCCGCGACAATAGCTCGTCAGTTGTCGCCGCCAGTGGTTCAGTTCCGACACCGTTCGCAGTCCCACCCCGGAACATTCACCATCGGGTTCCGTGCTGACACTCCGCGAACGGGACATCGCGACACCCGGCCGGGCGACAGTGACCTGAGTGCTGATCATAGGGCGTTCCTGAAGTGGCAGTGATGTCAGACGGAAGATTCCGCAGACCAGTTGCGGCAGGTGATGTGAACTGCTTTTCGTCGGAAAAGTACCCGCAGAATCACGGAAGTTCGCATCTTTGCCGACCGCCACGACCGGCTGCGGATCGGCAGATATTGCCTTTGTTCGAATACGCCCGACCGTCAGAATCGTCAGACTTGGGGTGAAACGCACACCTCGCGGGTTCCAAAGTCCGCGATTTCCACGGACAGGTTCTGCGAATCCAGACGTTCCGTCAGCCCCACCACCAACAACACGCATTCGCGAGTTTCAGTCGCGAAACTTAGCGACTCCATAGCTGGAAAGCCCCCCGCGATTCGACTATCCTGCCACCACCGCACCCCTAGCTCAATTGGATAGAGCATCGGTCTACGGAACCGAAGGTTAGTGGTTCGAATCCACTGGGGTGTATTGGACTTACGTCGACTCCTGCCTGCGATGCAGGGAATAAATGCAGGGAACTGCCCCTCACGGTTGCCGCCGTGCAGGGGTGGAAACAGACCTTTCAGCTTGCCGGCTTGTGTCTCGATTGACTCAGGTTGAAAGGTTTTCTCATGTCTCGTCCCCGCAAACCGTGGTTCCGCAAGTCCAATCGTCGGTGGTATGTTGAGTTTCAGGGAAAGCAGGTCTGTCTTGGTACAAACAAGAAGGCGGCCCTGCAGCAGTTCCATGAACTGATGGCTCAGCCGGAACCGGCTCGCCGAGTTTCCCGCACTTCGAGAATCTCGCTGCCGGAACTCACCGATCATTTTCTCGAGTGGGTGCAGCGAAACCGCAGCGCCGACACTTACGAATGGTATCGCTATCGGCTGGAACGACTCTGTCGCCATCATTCCTCGCTGATGGCGGAACAGTTGAAGCCCTATCACGTGGAAGAATGGGTCAACTCCTTCAGCCTCTCCGTTACGTCTCGCCGGAACTACTTTCGTGCTGTAAAGCGGTGTTACAAGTGGGGCACGACGCAGGGGTTCCTGACGATGAATCCGATTGCGGGTCTGGAGGTTCCCCGTGCCGAGGTGCGGGAAATCGCTCTGTCGCAAAATCAGTTTGACGAAATGCTGCGATGCGTCCGCAATCCCGGACTGACGGATCTGCTGCAGGTGACGTGGCTGACCGGCTGCCGGCCGCAGGAGTCGCTGATCGTTGAGGCGCGGCACGTGGATGTCGCGAATCAGCGGTGGGTATTTCACAGCTCACAGTCCAAGGGAAAACAGCTCAGTCGCGTGGTCTATTTGACCAACGCAGCGCTGGCGATTGTCCGCCGGCTCATGACGCAGCATCCGGCGGGTCCGCTGTTTCGCAACTCGGCCGGTACGCCGTGGACGACGGACGCTGTCAACTGCGCCATCGATGCAATCCAGGACCGGATGGGAAGGGCCGAGATGCAGCGGCTTGGCATCGTGATTGAGCCGACGGACGTGGCGGCCCTGATGAAGCGGTTGAAACCGACACGGCGGACGAAGGGTCACGATGTTGACAAGACACCGGCGGAACTGCGTGCCGAAGCGAAGCGGAAGCTGACGATCCGGAAGGCGCGGGAACTCGTGCCGCGGTATTCGCTGTATGCGCTCCGGCACTCGTTTGCCACCAATGCCCTGCGGAACGGCGTTGACAGCCTGACCGTCGCCGTGCTGCTGGGGCACCGTGATCCTTCAACGCTGGCCCGTGTCTATCAGCATCTGAATCAGAACCCGGAGCATCTGCTGGAACAGGCTCGGCGGGCGACAGCATGATCTCGCTGCAGTGACAGTCAGGGTTGCATGACGCCGGAAAGCCCCAATAGAAATGCCCTGAGCAGTTGCCGCTGCTCAGGGCACCGGCAGACCGTTCGGCTTGCCGGCTTGTGTCGGTCGGGAATGAATGGTGGCGGCACCGTCGAAGTGACCTGAACGGGAGTCGCGTGCCGGTCAGAGGCGAATGTGCTTCAGCTTCTGTGGCGGCGGGAGCGGAGGCGGAGGCGTGACATCGCCCTGTCGGCAGGATTCCAGGTACGCTTCGATGTCGTGTTGGGAGATTCGGATCGTGCCGCGGCCGAGGCCGATGCGGTGGCAGGCGAGTTTGCCGGCTTCGATCAGGGCGTAAATGATCGAACGGCTCACCTGCAGGTAGTTGGCCGCCCCTTCGACGGTCAGGAAGGTTTCATTCATGGCTGTGACCTTCAAATTCCGGTCCGCTGCAGCCCGTATCGGCCGTGCTGAGCGGCACAACTGATGGTGGCTTGGGCGTTCGCGGACCGGTGATTGTGTTTCGCGGTTCCTGTGTGTGGCGGCACGTTGTCGAGTGCACGTTCAGCCGCAGATGTGATAGCCGCCGGCGGCGATCAGGATGCTGCCCGCCGTGATTTCGGCGGCGCGGCCGAGGACGGTGCGGTACTGATGGGCCAGGGCGAAGCCGAGGGCCGAGACAACGGCTGTGACCGCCGGGATGACAACCAGCATCGCGCCGACGGGAAGCTGTTTCAGGGCCAGGGCGGCTCCCAGTACGGCCGCATCGAGGCTGACGGCGAGGCTTCCCAACAGCAGACTGACGACGTGCAGTGACGTTCGTTGCGGCGACGTATTCGGGCCGCTGTCGCCGGCGATCAGTTGCACGCCGAGCCATGTCAGGGCCACGCCGGCCAGCCGGGCACAGTGGTCGAGGTATTGTTCCA
>JAWKUA010000046.1 GCA_041398785.1 Planctomycetaceae bacterium
GTTCCACTGCATCAAACCATGACACGGCCCCCTCGCGGTGGTCAATTTCTCAGATATAGCAGCCGCTACATGAGCGACTGCGTATGCCAGCGGAGGTGCGGATCGATCATTTCGTGAAGTTGTCCGTGCTCTCTTCACCGGACTCGGTCGCTGCCTCGCAACGCCGTCGTGGAACTCCCGCGAGACGTTGCCTATGGATCAAGCAGCCACCGGCAGCCGCCGGTATCGGTCAAGAACTGGTTAGGCTGGCTTTCGCGCACCAGGTCTTTCAGTCGTCTACAGACACGTTCTTGCCTGGGCCTTCGGGAACAAGTCGTGCCGGCAATGTTGACTCAACTCGAAGAACTGAATTCCGGTACTTCAGGCTGCCGGATGATTCACAACACGCTGCGGAGCATCCTCTGAGACAGACACGCAGGCCGGACGCGTCGCCACGTGAGCAGCGTCGGGCGAGATCCGGCAGTGATCGAGTCGCTGGAAGCGAACGTGAAGCATTGCGTTTTTTGTCAGGTCACATGCACCCAGCGCGGTGTGTCCCTGGAATCTCAGCAGGTTGTTGCGCCACCGCGTTGAGGCCCGATCGCCACCGTCATTTGAACCATCACTTGAAACGGGACGAAACGCGATTCTGCATGGGCGACTTTCGATGTCCGTTGTAACATCGGGTGAATTCCGAAAGCCCGTGTGTGGTGAATGGAGTGAGAAAGTGACCGAACTCGCATCGTTTGACTCTGCCGGTCGTGCTGCGCCTGCGAAGAATTCGGCGAGTACCCGACAGCGATCATGGGAAGTGTTCATCGTCCCGGCACTGATCCTGATCCCCCTGACCGTCTTTTGGGGTGTTCAGGATTATCCGTTCCTGATTCTCGAGAACGTCGCTTCAACCGCAGGAAACCCGCGGGTGACAGCCGGGCTGTCGATCGAAAACGCTGCGTGGGCGTTCACAACGAATGAAGGTGCCCGGTGGCAACCTCTGACCTGGCTGTCGCTGATGCTGGATGTGACTGTTTACCGGAATGCTGCCGCGGGCAGTTTTCATTTTACGAATCTGCTTCTGCATCTGGGCGCCGTGCTGTTTCTGTTCGCTGCATTGCGCGGTGTAACGAGTGAATCCTGGCCGGCCGGAATGGTCGCCGGCATGTTTGCCGTCTGCCCGGGGCAGGTTGAACCGGTTGTCTGGCTTGCCGAACGCCACACGGTGCTCGCGGCGTTCTTCGGAACCGGATTCCTGTGGGTTTGGACTCGATGGATTCGGTCGCGCCGTCCAGTCTGGCTCGTTTCCGCTGGGCTGCTGTTTGCCTGCTCCCTGATGTCCGACGGTCGCGTGATTGCACTGCCGCTGTTGCTGCCTGTGCTGGATGCATGGCAGTTCGACGGCTCGCAACGTGTTTCAGCGAGTCGCATTCGGATCACACCGATCGGTATGCTGATGACTGTGTCACTGCTGTTCATCGTGGTCGTCACTTTCGCATGTCCTGCAGAAACAAATGACGCTGCCCGACTTTCGCTGTTCGATCGTTCGCGCCTGTCGCTGAAGGCTGGAGTCACAGGACTGGTGCAGTCCTTCGACTTGCGGGATGACGCAACCTCTCCAGCGGCGCGTGACGATGGGTTGTCTGCGGTGAACGTCGCCGGTGCGTGCCTGATGCTTGTGTCAATATCGATCGCCGCTGTCGTGCTGTCCGGACGTTTGCCGTTTCTGCTATTCGGTTGGTTCTGGTATCTGGCGACGCTGATTCCGCCGATGGTGCTTGGACCGGTTTCCCTTAGAGTTGTCACAGACTCAAACCTGTATATCCCGTCCATCGGCCTTTTCATCATCGTAAGCTGGTCACTCTTCACACTGGCCGGATACTTTTCGCGATGGCGGGCGGTTGTATCTTTGATCGCCGTTCCGGCAGTGCTGGCGATTTCAACGCTGAGTTTTTCACGGGTCAGTCATTGGCGCGACAACGACGCGCTGTTTGTGGATCCGCCGGTTTCGGTGCAGTTCAACAGCCAGGCACAGTTCCTTCGCGCCAGGGAGTTGCTGAGCCGAGAACAACCTGACGTCCCACAGGCGGTCGAACATCTGAATCAGGCCGTCCGAATCCGTCCGGATGATCCGCTCAGCCACGCTCTGCTGGGCAAAGTGTTCTTCGACCAGAAGCGGCTCGACGACGCGCGGCATCAGCTGCTCCGGTCGATCGAAATCCGGCCGAATCTGGCCGAAGCACACTGGTATCTGGGACTGGTCGGACTGAATGCAGGGGAGCCGGACCTTGCGATCCGGCACTTCAGCGTAGTCGCCGGTCACGCAGAGTTCCCTCAGGTCCGCGACTACCTGACGCTGGCATCAGTGTACCAGACGCCGCGCTGGGAACAGCTTCGACGCATTGAGCAGAGGGGAGGGCGATACCAGTTGGCCAGCCCGGACCCGCGCAGCGACGTCGTGATGATTTCGCTCGCCGGAACCTCGGTCACAGATACAGACCTGTCTGACTGGCGATACTTCAGTCGACTTGCAGCGCTCGATCTGAACGGCACGCTGGTCACCGACGACGGTCTTCCGCATCTGTCGGCGTTTACGGAACTTCGCACGCTGGAACTCACAATACTACCATGATTACGAACGATGGTCTGGTACACATCTCACTTCTTTGACAAACCTTCAGTCGCTGGCGGTTGGATTCACACAAGTCGACGGGCACGGGCTGGAACATCTGAAAGCGCTGCCGAACCTGAACAACCTGGTTCTCGGAGGCGCGCAGGTAACGGACACCGGCCTCGATGTGCTGAACGAGTTCCGGGAGCTGCGCAAGCTGAACCTCAGCCGGACGCGCATCACAGACACGGGGCTGGAACACCTGGCAGCACTTTCGCGACTGGAATCGCTGGACCTTGTCGCTACTCGAATAACCGACGCGGGGCTGGTCCATCTGAAACCTCTGAACGTCCTGCAGTCACTGAACCTGTTTGGTACGGAGCTGACAGGTTCCGGCCTGCTGCATCTGGGCCGCATGCAACATCTCCGGAAGCTGGCACTCGACGAAACGAGAGTCGACGACGCGAGCCTTATGCACCTGGAGACGCATTCGGAGCTCGAGGTTCTGACTCTTGCGAACACGCGCGTCACGAATGCCGGACTGCCGTCGCTGCGGAAACTGGGGAGTCTCCGTCGGCTTAGTCTGGGAGGTAATCGCATCGATGACTCCGGCCTGACATACCTGAGCGGGCTGCGGCGCTTGGAATCACTCGACCTGAGCATGACTCATGTCACGGCAGGCGGCATCGAGGACCTGCAAAGATCTCTGCCGAACGCTGTCATCACGTGGTGAGTGCTCGATGAGATCCTGACGAAAGGTCACGCACGGCTCATCGGTTCAACCGTGATCGCACGGCATCCAGGGTCCGTCGTGCTTCGTCATCCTGCGGATCCAGCCGGACAGCGTTCGAGAGATTTTCGATGGCTTCCTCAATCCGGCTTTGACTCGCCAACAGTCGTCCCAGTTCGAGCTGAATTCCGGACTGCTGAGGACTCAGGCTCAGAACCCGGCGATACTGACGAATGGCATCGTCGGGATTTCCCTGCGTTCGACTGATGTCGCCGAGATTGGAGAACACCGAAACAAGCTGGTCAGTGACTTCGTGCGCCGCGCCTTCGCGGCTCGACAGATCGGCGGCTAGTGACGCGAACTGATCCGCCTCGCGCAGGTATCCGCGGCGTCCAAAGCGGTCTGCGAATCGCGCAAAGAACGTGCAGGCGCCTCCGGGACGAAGGAACCACTTGCCGGAAAACGGAACGCCCGAAAGCGGAAACTCGGCCGAATCCAACCGGGCGGCATCGGAAAGCAGCCGGTCGACGGAAACCGCACCCCGATAGATGACGGCCAGACGATTTTGTCGGTCGACCAGAAAGCTGACGGGAACAGGCAGTGACAGCGAGTCGTCGCGATTTGCCCGCAGCAGCAGTACGGTGTCGTGAATGACATCAAGCCTATCAAAGGCGTCACGCGTGGCGAATCCCGCAGTAAAGGGGAACTTCAGTTTCTGCAGCACTGCTTCGGGCCGTGATGAATCAAGCGGGCCATCGTCAGCCATGCCGTCGACATTGATGGCCATCAGATCCAATCCGGCGGCGCGGATCTGATCGTGCTTCAGAGCGAATTGCCCGAGTTCTTCGAGGCAAGGCGCGCACCATGTGGCCCACAGATTGATGAGCGTCGGTCCCGACCGGCCTTCGGCAACCGGCATTGTCTGATGGTCCGTGCCGGTGCACGTCAGCTCCGGTAGCGGTACTCGGTTCAGCAGCACGACCCGTTCCGGCTCATCATCCGAGGGTGCCGTAAGAGGTGCGACCGCCAGGTCGACGGTTCGCCGCGGCGGCGACCAGAATTCCGGATCATCGACGTTCTGAACGATTCGGTACCAGGAATTGCATGCCAGACCCCTAACAACCTGAGGAACACGGTCGGTTTGTCCGTTGCCGCCGGGCCAGTAGACGACCAGCTTTTCAATTTCGGCAGTGTCTCCCAGCCCGAAGTGAATCCAGTTGGAGGACTGTGACAGAAAGGCGTCTCCAGCGCGCAGGGTCTTGAACAACGTTCGCGGCGCGGGACCGGCAAGGTGAAGTTCGACTCGCGCGCCGACGGCATCACGATTGCATCGCTGGCCTTCCAGCCGAACATTCAGATACCGCGCGGTGCCGGATGAGTTGTTCCGCATGAACCGGAGTCGCGGGGCCGTGCGACCGCTCAGCCAGATGTCCAGGTCACCATCGTGATCCCAGTCAGTCGCGGCGACCGTCCTTCCATCGTCTTCAAAGTCGAGTCCGGTCACAGCAGAAATGTCAGCAAAACCGGACGTACCAGTGTTCAGAAAACAGCAATTGCGTTCCCGTCCGCTCCACGACCCGCCGTCCTCAATCCGCTGAGTCATCTGCTGCCAGCCGAGAACGTAGCCGTCATGTTGTTGATCCGGATCGGCATCGATGGGCGAATGCGACACGACCTGCCGCCAGAAGAAACTTCACAAGTCGTGCGTATCAGGGCCGGTGATGAATCCATTTGTCACGACGATATCCTCGCGCCCGTCGTTGTTGATGTCGCAGAATGTTGATCCCCATGCCCAGCGTCCCATCGTGACGGCCTGTTCGACACTGACATCTCGAAACGTTCCATTGCCGGCGTTTTCAAACAGCGTGTTTCCCCGGGCGTGACGCTGAAACTGATGCCGCACATCTTCCAGCGCACCGGGCTGGAACTCGCGCTGATAAGCAATGCGTTCGCCGGCGGAAGAGAACATGTTTCCGACATACAAATCCATCCAGCCATCGTTGTTGTAATCTCCCCAGGACACGGACATTCCCGCCGCAATGTCCTCCACACCGGCCTCGGCGGCCACATCGCGGAACTGTCCGCCATCATTCCGATACAGGTTGTTCCGGCCAAAGTCGTTCGCCACGTACAGATCCTGATCGCCATCGTTGTCGTAGTCTTCCCAGCTTGCGGCGAAGCTCCAGCGACGATTGTTCTGATCCAGTCCCGTCGACTTTGTCACGTCGGTGAATCGCCAGTCACTATCGTTTCGAAGCAGACGGTTCGGGGATCCATTGTTGGCATCGTGGTAGGGAAACGGCGGCGTGTAACCCCGAGCGCCATTCCCGGAACCGAGTATCTGGACACCGTAACCGGCAAGATACAGGTCCAGGTCGCCGTCGTTGTCGTAGTCGGCGGCCGAAAGTGAGTAAGGGTCATCCGTAACGTAAATGATCGCGCGTTCGGAGAAATGCCCGTTTCCGTCGTTCGCCATCAGCATCAGATTGGCATCCATCACAATGGCCAGATCGCGATCGCCATCGTTGTCGAGATCGAGAAACAGGACTCCGAATGAACGATCAAGCCAGTCCACGCCGGCGGCGGCGGACTCATCAGAGACGGTACCGTCGGGCTGCTGCACAAGGAGCCGATTCGGCTGCCCGGCAGGCTGGCCAACAAAGACATCGTCCAGACCGTCGCCATTGACATCCCCGATCGCCAGGCCGTGGTGTCCATACGGATCCAGCTTCAACTCGGCCTGCATTCGAAACTTCCAGAAATCAACTCCGTGAGCAAGCTGCTCGCTGGCGGACACTGCCGACGACAAAACGTGCCGGCTGCAATCGGAAAACATCGCGCCGGAACTTGTGTAATTCACGACTTCCTCGAAGTCTTCCAGGTCAATCCGGCTCAGACGCGGTTCATCGAAATCGGATGGCAGTGTCCAGTGGCACAGCCACGTCGCGTTCTGTTGGACGATTCCGCCGGAGACGTGGCCGCTGCATTCAAAATCTGCGCGGGTGACCGCGGAGTCGGACGTCAACTCGACTCGATAGATTTTGAATTTCACGTGGACCTGCGAAGCGTCCGAAAGCGGCGCGGACAGTGCTTCAATTGCTGCGCGTAATCCGCCAGGGCCGGAGTAGGCGGGAGTTGCAGGCGGTCGAGCCTCCATACTCATGCGAACATCGCTGGCCGTGTCGCGGCCACTGCGCAGAACTCTCACTTGTGCATCGGAGAACACTTCCCTGAGTTCGATGGGGCGCAGCGAATTACAGGACATATCGGCGGTGGCCAGGTCTGTGAGTTCATCTTCGCCGGCATCGGAATCTCGTTCGATCAGTCTTCTGATCACATTGAGCCGCTGCAGTGCCACGTCTGAGAAGGTCTCGGTCTGCCATGCATTCTGGTCCGCCACGGAAACAACCTTGTCCGGCACCGACGGCGTAGCCCCTGCCTGCGAATGGTCATCGCTCCTGAAGAGCACGTATCCCGCAGAAAACAACAGCATGGCCGAAACAATCCACAGCGTCGCGCTCCGGATGACTGATCGTGACATGGCTGATTCACCCTTCGAAGCGTCTGAGGTGTTGCTGACGACAGGTGCTGCTCCGCACTCGGTGCGTACCTCTCGCTGCGGTCATGGACTCGATTCGAGACAGCAGGAAGTATGGCAATCCCAAGACGCATGATTTTACGAAGTCACCGTGCGTCACACGAGCGATCGCGGAACCCAAAGCGCCCGTTCGCCAATCGGATGTCTGATGCGTTAGAATCCACTGTCGCCTGCGTTAGCAGCAGGAACACGTCTACACACTGCTCCGGGATCTGGTGAATGCCGACTGCTCGACTCAGATTAATCTCGGGAGTGACCGCGTTGCTGGTGATCGGTATTGCCCTGGCCGTCATGGCGCTGCGCCAAAATCGGACTGGTCAGGCGATGTCTGATCGCAGGTCAGAAAACCTGGCGAAGGGTTCAGCGGCGATTCGGCAGCGAATCAACAGCTTCTGCGGCGACTGCCACGCAGTACCGGCGCCGGAGACATTTCCCGTCGACGCCTGGGACGCGGAAGTCCGTCAGGGATACGAGTTCTATGCAATGTCCGGGCGAAGCGACCTGAAGGTTCCTTCCATCAGAGACGTGACCTTGTGGTACAAAACGCGCGCGCCTGCACGGCTGCAGATCCTGGAACCGGATCAGCCGGAATCGGCATCTCAGGTGCGTTTTCGGCAGGTTCCCGTGACGTTCACTGCCGGAGAGAAATTTTCCGCGGTGTCATTCATCCGCTGGATGCCGCATTCCGGCGACTCTGCCGGTCAGTTGCTGTTTTGTGATATGAACTCAGGAGACATTGCGTCGGTCACTCCGTCTGATCTGTCGCAGGCACGGTCGCTTGCGAAGCTGTGGAACCCCGCGCATGTGGAAGTGACAGACCTGGACGCCGATGGTCGTGCGGACTTTGTCGTCGCGGAACTCGGCAGCCTGATGCCCGCCGATCATGGCGACGGGATGGTGATCTGGCTGCGTCCGGCGGAGGACGGCGGTTCGCTGGATCGCGTTGTGCTGCAGGATGGGCTGGGGCGAGTCTCCGACGTCCGGCCGGGAGATTTCGACGCGGACGGAGACCTGGATCTGGTTGTCGCTGAATTCGGCTGGCGATCAACCGGACGCATCCTGCTGCTGGAACAGCGTGTTTCAGCGGACGACGTTCCCGCGTTTGTTCTGCGGGAACTGGATAAACGTCACGGCGCAATTCATGTGCCGACTGCCGACGTGAACGGAGACGGCCACCTGGATTTCGTGGCACTGGTCAGTCAGGAGCACGAATGTGTGGACGCTTTTCTGAATCTGGGGGACGGAACATTTCGCCGGGAACAGATCTTCGCCGCCGGTGACCCTTCGTTCGGATCCAGCGGGATTCAACTGACCGACATCGACCGGGACGGAGATTTCGACGTTCTGTATTCCAACGGTGACACCGTCGACAGCTTCTATCTGAAACCGTACCACGCCGTTCACTGGCTGGAGAACGAAGGCGGGTACCCGTTCCGGCCGCATTTGCTGACAAAGATGCCGGGAGTCTACCGTGCGCTTGCGGGAGACCTTGACGGAGACGGTGACACGGACATTGCCGCCTGCGCTTATATCCCGCCAAAGAACTCCCTGGCCAACCGGCCCGATCATCAGCTTGATACGCTGATCTGGCTGGAGCAGACCTCCGCCGGCGCCTTTTCCCGTCATTCGCTTTCAAAGGACTACGGATCGGTCGCGCTGGAAGTCAGTGATTTCGATCAGGACGGCGACGTCGATCTGGCAGTCGGCAGCTATTTCCAATCGCCGCGCGTTCCCTGGCTGACAATCTGGTCGAACGACACGGAAATCCGGCAGGCTCCGGCACAATCCGGATCCCGCCGCAGTGAACGGACTCCGTCTGCGTGCTTCACCATTTCGGCAGGGCGCATTCGCCATGCCTTCCACGAGGATCAACTCCTGATCGGCTTCGAATTCGCCGAAGGATTGTGTCAGTCCGGATGCCCATCTCACCGTCAGGCTGGTTACCCGATCTGCCTTCCCCAGACCAATCGTCAACTGTCGCTGGTTGCTGGCAAGGTAACCGTCACCGGCAGTCAGTTGGTGGACGAAGGTCGTGCCGCCGGCAGTGACTCGCACTGAGCTTCCGATCGCGTCGCGATCTGACATGACGCCGCGAAGCTGCACTGCCAGATAGTGGCCGGCGGCCGGTGTCCGATTCGACAACAGTGCAGCCGGAGTATCCAGCGTCGAAACCATGAAGTCGTCGCGGCCATCGCGGTTCCAGTCCAGCCGGGCGACGCTGCGTCCCAGGCATTTCCGGTCGAACCATTCTCCGACAGAATCGGAAACAACTTCGACGAATTCAGCACCGCCGATTCCCTGGAAGTACTGTGGCTGCATTCGATAAGGGATTCCTGCCGCCGCATAATTGTCCACGTGACCGTTCACGACAATCAGGTCGGGATGGCCGTCCAGGTCGCCATCCAGAAACTGCGAACCAAATCCCAGACTTGAAAGGCTGGCGCTGTAAAGCCCGCTGCGCCGCGTCGAATCGGTGAACTGGCCGCCCGGAATCTGCACGTACAGCGTGTTGGATTCCTGATGGAAATTCGTGACCAGCAGGTCGGGCCGTTCGTCCTGGTTGACATCCGCAACGGCGATGCCCATGCAGGCTTCCGCGCGTCCGTCCTGATTGAGGGCCAGTCCTCTGACAAGGCCTTCTTCAGAAAACTTTAATGTCCCTCCGGATCGCGGGGCGGTCTGATTCACGAAGTAGAAATTCGGAACTGCATCGTTCGCCACAAACAGGTTCAGCAGAGTCGGTTCCGCCCCGTCGGACTCCGGCGCGAACGCCACGATACCCAGGCCTTTTCCGTCTTCGATCCGAATGCCGGCGGAGTCAGTGACTTCCTGAAACCGGCCGTCACCCAGATTCCGGTAGCAGCGGTCCTGCTCGGCATCGAACATCGCCGGCGGACAAATTCCGGGCAGAGGATCCTTATCGCGAGTCCGGCAGACTCTCTCGAAGATCTTCTCACCCCGAAGGTAGTTCACGACATAAAGGTCGGGCAGAGTGTCGCCGTCCAGATCGGCGAACACGCTGCTGGTGGTCCATTCGGCGCCCGCGGTTCCGGTTTGGTATGTGACCGCCGTAAAGGTTCCGTCGCCGTTGTTGCGAAAGAACTGATTACCGCCGATGTTCCCCAAGTACAGATCCGGGAAACCGTCATTGTCATAGTCTCCGACGGTTGCTCCCTGACTGAACGCACCGTCGACGGCATTCGCTTCGGCTGCGACGTTCCGGAACCTGCCGTTGCCGAGATTGCGGCACAACTGGTCGAAATCGCCGGACGCGGAGTCGTCGGGCGAACCTGCGGGCGGCCAATCGCAGCCCTGAGCAAAATAAATGTCGGGCCATCCGTCGGAGTCATAATCCAGCACGGCCAGCCCGCCACCGGTGAATTCGAACATCTTCATGGTGCCGACGTCGGGAGTTCCACCGTTGAAATATTGAAAACTGATGCCCGCCGCGGCAGCCACGTCTTCGAAAACTGTGTGACTCTGCGGGACGCCTGAAGAATTTGATTCCGCGGTCTCGCCGGCCAGGTGGTGCCATTCAGGAAGCGGGTACGGACTGAGGTCCAGCGCCGGCGCGGGAAGCGCTGCGGCGACGATGCGCGGCGTGTCTGCCTGAAGTAGCGCCCGTAGCCGAGCGCTGCCGGCGGCTGCCCATTCGGCACGCGGATTTCGCCGCAGCGCCGTTTCACACCAGCCGCGGGATTCCCAAAGGCGACCCACCGACTCCGTCAACACGGCCGCCTGGCGCATGCGTTCGATGTCGGAACCATTTTCATTCAAAGCAAACAGCACGTCTTCCAACTCCTGAAGCCTGTTGGCGCGGTCGACGAATGGCTGAGCCTGCGGCTGATGTCCCAGCGAAATCAGCAGTTGCGACAGTCGGTAGTTAGCGGCGATGTGATCCGGGTCGCGCAGCAACGACTCGGCAAAGCAGCGAACGGCAAACGGGCGGTCATCGCGATCTTCGCACCATGCGCCGCGGACGTACCAGATGTCGGGATGATTGGCGACCGTCTCCGGCAGTGAAGCATTCCACTCCGGAAGCCGGTCGAACCTGTCGGAACGCAGCAGGATCCGGCCAAGCTGCGCGTGCGCCTCTATGTGTTGCGGTACCGCCGCGATCACCTGGCGCAGCAACTGTTCGGCGGCGGCGAGCTCGTCGAGCGAGCCGGCGTACGTCGCCTGCCACAGCAGTGTCATGGGATCCGCAGAGCCCGGCCGCGATGGCTGGCGAAACTCCCCCGGCACTTCGACCGCAAGATCCACGTCTCCCAGCAGGATCAGATCTTCCGCATCGAACTGTCCGGCTCGCAGCAGTTCGAACAGCAACGGCCGCGACTCCCACCGACGGCCCTCCAGACGCAGCAGTCTTGCCAGCCGACGACTCGCATACGGATCGTCGGGCACACATTCTCGAATGTTCCGCAGGTGGTTCTCCGCGGTGGTCAGTCGGCCGGTTTCCATCGTGATCGTCACGACGGAGCGCTGCGCCGTCAGGAACTCCAAGCGGCAATCCGCAGTGATGCGTCCGTAATACTCCAGCGCCTGATCCGTGCGATTGAGCGCGTAGGCGGCTTCGCCAGCGATCAGCAGCGCCTGATCCGACTCCGGCGCATCGGGCGGAATCTGTCCGGAGAGGCGTTCCGCTTCCTGATACTCCGCCGTTGCCAATGCATGCCGGGCACGTTCCAGCAAGACCTGCGGCGGGATTGTGCGAGGCAAGAATCTGGCAGCAGCAACAGCAGCAACAGCGATTGAGACCCCGATCAGGAGACGCCGAATCCGCATCAGTTTGACCATGGTCCGTGAACGAATGGCACTTTCACGCAACAGCCTGCCCGTAACTGCTGCAAGAACTCCGCGCCGCCGACCGAACCTCTCCGTCGAAAATCCGGGTGCAACCGCCGTGACGGCGCCGAGCGTCCGGAAACCCACCCGCCGCCCGGCGACAACATGCCAGAACCGTGATAAAAGCGTCTGAGCTGCGCTGTCAGCGGGATTCTGTCGGGACCGAAACAGACAAAGCGTCATGCTCGCCACAGCGGCATGAAAAAAAACACCGCTATTTCTGGCCCGGCTTCACTTCGCCTTCCAGTGCGAAGTCCTTTGTGTTTTCACCGGCGACCAGTTCCGCCGTCAGTTCCGTCTGGAAATTATAGCGGTAGGGAATGTATTCCTCCGTAACGTCGATCATGGTGCCGGGAGGAGCCGGCATCGCGGCGGGAACCTGCTTCCCCGTCTTTCGGCTGGCCCGGATCGATACGGAGTGCTTTCCCACCATCGGACCCTGGTCTTCCGGAATTAGATACTCCCCAGCCGTGATTTCACCGGACGCCGCTCCGCTGCTGGTGCCGCCGCTGTCGCCGCTTGGAGTGAATGTAATCTGCCCCGTTTCGATCGGCTCTCCATTGAGCGTCACCTTACCGTGAACACTCGTCAGCTCGACTGAGCTGCCGGAGCCGCAACCGGCGCATACCATGCCGGCCATCAAAGAAACCGTGATTGCCAACAGAGATTGACGCACCTGTAACATTTCTGCCCACCCCATCTTGAAGCAAGTTAATGATGAACATGACCGAGCACCGCGATACACGCATGAAGCGCGGTGTTCGAATTTCAATCTATTCGAACAGCCCCAAAAACTGATCAGCCGACATCGTGGTTTCCTTTCACGGCACACAGTCGGACCGAATCGTCGTCGGAAACGCCAAACCAGCCATCTGCCAGGGTGCCGCGTCAGAAATGAACCCTCCGCGGCGGACGAGTTCACGAGGCCAATCGCCACGCCTCATGCCGGGAATCGCAACTTCCTCCGTGACAGCGGTTAAGATACGTTCGTCTGCTGCACGCCTCAGCCGGGAATGGCAGTTCGCCGGCACAAACGGCGGCTGTGTGACACGAATCGCCACCGGAATCCGAATATGCTGCGGGCGGCAGCCAGATTGCCCAGGGCCATCTGACGCCGCCCGCGACGCAGTTTCCTTCGAGTGCGGTCTTCTCGACCGGGACAATCAGAACTCTCCGATGGTTTCGCCACCCCTGACCGTGGCAAGGGCTCGGTACTGGAAGATATCGATATTGTCAGAAATGAAACGGACGCTTCCATCACCCAGCAGAATCTGGACACCACCAACGTGCCGGCTGCGAGATCCGGCGGAGTCGGTTGTGGTTCCATCACCGTTGATACAGGGCAGGTTCAGTTTGGGATTATTGAAGCACCAGCCGCAGCACGGATAAACGCGGTCCGGCAACCGGCTGTTCGGACCAAGCTCAGTAAACAGCATGGAACCGGCAGGCTGATCGCCCAGGGCGTGGCCTCGAACGTCTTCGTCCGAAACGCCGGTCAGGTATTCCGCCATGATCATCGTGTTGCTGGTTCCGTCGATAAAGTCCCGGAACCTGGCGCCCTTGTTAACGCCGAATGCGGCCTTGACATCAACACTCAGAATCGTCCCGTCGGCTTGCAGGCGAGCCATGCTGTCGTTCCAGACATTGCCGAGCTGATCGCCGTTGAAGAACGCCATGTAGTTCGACTTATGCACGGTTTGCGGGCTCCAGGCAGGAGCGAAATCGGCGCCCTGACCGTCGCTTGGGCATTTGAAAACCGGGGGAGAAGCCGTGTTCATGGCCTGCAGATTCTCTCCGTGCCAGGTAATTCCGCCGACTCCGAAGTCGATCAGATTGAAAATCGCTGCCTGCTCGAAGTAGGGGTACAAGTGCATCATGTAGCCGGTGCGCGGCGTGGCATAGATGTCGCCCGGGTCCGTCATGCCGTTTCGGTTTCCGTCGCGCCAGATGACGCCGGGAGGAAACGTGTTATGCACATCGTGGTAATTGTGAAACGCCAGCCCCATCTGTTTCAAATTGTTCTTGCACTGTGTCCGCCGGGCAGCCTCGCGGGCCTGCTGGACAGCCGGCAGCAGCAGTGCGATCAGTATTGCGATGATCGCAATGACCACCAATAGCTCGATCAGTGTGAATCCTCGTAACAATCCCGTTCTTCGCTTCATTTCGGCAATCTCCTGGAGGGAACGTGACAACCACAAGCGAGCAGCGTCGCGGGCAAACGCAAGTCAGAATTTGCACCGTGGCGCAGAAACAACGGATTCCGATTTTTTAGATGGCCAGCTTCCGGAAGATTAGAAATTCTGGTGAACACATTGTCAACCGAGCGCCGCTGGTTAGCTCGGGGAACGCACGATGCGTGTGATTACTGACCTGCAGCGGGAGTCTCCACGGGAGGCTGCACAGGTGGAAGTGTCGGCGCGGCTGCGGCGGCCGCATCGGCTGGTTGACCATTCGCCGCAGCGGGACTGGTGCCGGGTTTCGGCTTGAACTCGAAGAATTCGGTCGGTTCCACGGTGGCGTCAAGAACCTCCGCTTCCGCCTCGCCGCGCAGAACAACGCCGTAGTAAACGTACATTACTCGACGTTTCAGCAGGCCCCGATAGGAATACGCATCTTCGCGGGTTGCGACCAGGCGGTTGGCCTTCAGGTCGGGCCGGGATTTAACGCTTGAGTACCGTGTGACAAGCCGCTTGATGTCCGACTCTGTGACTGTCCCTTCGCCCAGCGCTTCGTGAACTGCCGTGAAGTCAGAATTGAAAGAACGCGATGCCATCAGTTCGATAAGCATCACTCCGAACAGCACCAGGATTCCGCCCCGGACGATCACGCGTTCAACGGGATGCCTTGGCTTCTTTTCCTTCGCGGGAACTGTGCCCGTTGTGGAAGCTTCGACAACCGACGCATCCGCAGGTGCCGTTTCTTCTGCCGCTTGTTTCCGGGCCATTGACTTCGTTCCTTTAGAAAAAGGTCTCCAACCGGGCCGCACGCGGAGTCTTCGCCGTTGACTGCGGAGCACCAGTCAGTTGATGTGGAACGACCGGCCGCGTCTATTGGAACTCTGCGACCGGCGTCCGGGAATTGGCGTACTTAACGGCATCGCAGCAAACGGGCTGTGTCGGTGTGCAGCCTGAGACCTTCTGAGTCCGTGTTCAGAAACATGGGCTGCTGTCTTCGATCCGACGTTGCTAACAGGAACTGAAAAAAGTGGTGTGATTTTTTTATGGTTCGCGAATTGAAAAGTCCAGCAAAGCGCAGAAGCCGGAATCGGAGTCTGTCAACTTCGGCGGCACGCGGCTGTTACGCGGTCACGCGAGGATTCCGTGAACGATTTGTGCCGGTTCGACGCCCGTCAGGCGCTGATCGAGTCCGCGGAAGTTGACACTGAATCGCTGGTGGTCGATGCCCAGAAGGTGCAGCACCGTGGCGTTCAGGTCTCGAATATGCACGGGGTCTTCGACGATGTTGTAGCTAAAGTCGTCCGTCTTTCCGTAGACGGTGGCGGGCCTTGTTCCTCCGCCGGCCATCCAGCCGGTGAAGCACCGCGGGTGATGGTCACGTCCAAACTGCTGGCGCGTCAGCGTACCCTGTGAAAACACTGTCCGACCGAATTCTCCGCACCAGATCACCAGCGTGTCGTCCAGCAGGCCTCGCTGCTTCAGATCCTGGACCAGTCCGTAGCATGCCTGATCAATGTCGTGGCACTGATTGGGTAGATTCTTCGGCACATGAAAGTGATGGTCCCAGCCGCGATGAAACAACTGCACCATGCGGACTCCGCGTTCGACCAGACGTCGAGCCAGCAGGCAACTGGATGCGAAGGTTCCCGGCGTGCGAACCTCGGGGCCGTACAGCTCAAGAACGGAGTCGGTTTCCCCGGAAATATCGGTCAGTTCGGGAACGGAAGTCTGCATTCGAAACGCCAGTTCGTACTGAGCAATCCGGGCAACAATTCGGGAATCGCCGATTCGCCGATGCTTCTGCTGATTCAATTCGGCGACTCCGTCCAGCATGGTTCGGCGAATTTCGCGGCTGACTCCCGGTGGATTGTTCAGGTACAGCACTGCGTCGCGCTGCGGGCGCAAAGCAACTCCCTGGTGCCGGCCCGGCAGAAAGCCCGCTCCCCACAATCGGCTGGGAATCGGCTGACCGTTGCTGTTGCCGGTCCACGACGGCGTCATCACCGCGAACGCGGGCAGATCTTCGTTCATGCTGCCAAGTCCCCAGGACAGCCACGACCCGAGGCACGGGCGGCCGGGAAGCTGATTGCCCGTCTGAATGGTCGTCTGCGCCGGGTCGTGGTTGATCTGTTCGGTATTCAGTGATCTGACAACACAAAGGTCGTCAGCCATTCGGGCAGTCCACGGCAGCAGTTCGCTGATCCAGACGCCGGATTGTCCATGCTGTCGAAACCTCCAGGGTGACGGTGCAATGGGCAGCGTCGGCTGAGTTGACGTGAACGTCGTCAGCCGCTGGCTGCCGCGCACGCTGGCCGGCAGATTTTCCGCAAACATCTCCGTGGTCTGCGGCTTATGATCGTACAGGTCCATCTGACTGGGACCGCCGCACATGAACAACCAGATGACGCGCCGTGCCCGCGGCGTGAAATGTGGCAGACGACTGCTGCCCGCAGAATCCAGGCCCGTTTCGGACGCTGCGGCGTCGGCTCCGTTCATCAATGCCAGAGCCGCCGGTGCAAGACTTAACGCACTTGTCTTCAGAAAGTAGCGCCGGGTCTGTTCGAGCCCTGGTTCCGCAAATGTCGACATCCCGCACAGTCCTTCATTCTTTCATCACAAACTCATCAAGATTCATCAACTGGTTTCCAACCATGGTCCACACGGCAAGTTCGACCGGATCGATCGCTGGTGGAACTGGCGTGTCTCCCACATGGATCAGTGCGTCTGCCATTTCCGGATGCGCCTGATACAGTTGACGGAAGCCGGTCAGCGATCGATCCAGAACCGCCGCTTCCTCCGGATTCGGTTGCCGCGACAGGCATCTTCGAAACAGCAGCGTGATCCGGTCCTGATCCGGCCCGGCATGCTGAACCGAACTGGTCCCCAGGACTCGCGCGGCCTCAACAAACTGCGTGTCATTCATCGTCAGCAGAGCCTGCAGCGGTGTATTGGTCCTGTCGCGACGGACGACGCAGGAGTCTCGGTTGGGCGCGTCAAAGATCTGCATCGTCGGCGGCGGCGCTCCGCGTTTCCAGAATGTGTAGATGGAACGCCGATACAGGCTCTCTCCGGAATCGCGTGTGTACTTTGCCGTCTTCGATGCATGGTGAGCCACCGCTTCCCAAAGTCCGTCCGGCTGATATGGCTTGACGGGCGGACCTTCCATGCGAGTTGAAAGCAGGCCGCTGACCGACAGCGCGCAGTCTCGGATCACTTCACCTTCCAGGCGAAAGCGTGCTCCGCGAGACAGCAGGCGGTTCAGCGGATCCAGCCGCATGGCGATTGGCGTGACGCGGGAACTCTGCCGATACGTCGACGAATTCAGCAGCAGACGCATGAAATCCTTTATGTCCCAGCCATCGTGCATGAATCGCCAGGCAAGGTAGTCAAGCAGTTCCGGATGACTGGGCAGCGAACCCTGCGAACCGAAATCGTCGGACGTTTCCACGATTCCCGTTCCGAAGCACTGCTGCCAGAACCGGTTGACAATCACGCGCGATGTCAGCGGATGTTCGGGACGGCAGAGCCATTCGGCGAAAGCCAGGCGATCGGTGGCACCCTTTGGAGTCAGCGTCGGCAGAAATGCCGGAACGTCCATGGCGACAGGCTCACCCTGCTGGTCGTACTGACCGCGGACAAGCACGTGGTTCGGCCGCCGCTGAACTCGTTCGCGCATAATCATTGTGACGGGAACGGACTCGCGAAGTGCCGCCAGTTCGGCAGTCAGCCGGGCAACCTCCGCGTCGCGATTCGAATCCAAACTGCTTCCCGTGCCGGTACGCGCCTGTTGGATGGACACTTCCAGCGCCTCGGCAGACCGTCGCTGTGGTTCGGTATACAGCCAGAGTGAAGGTTCTATTGGAAAATATCCGTTGCGGCCCTTTTCGTCGACATTGTTGAAAAACGCCATCAGCGAATAAAACTCTTTCATGCTGAGCGGATCAAACTTGTGATCGTGGCACGTCGCGCAGCCTGCGGTGAGTCCCATCCAGACAGTCGCGGTAGTGGACGTGCGATCGACGGCATAGCGCACCAGAAACTCTTCGTCGATCACACCGCCTTCGTTGGTCGAAACGTGACAGCGGTTGAAGCCGGTCGCCACGAGCTGATCGGTGGTGGGTTCCGGCAACAGGTCGCCGGCGAGCTGTTCGATCGTAAATCGATCAAACGGCTTGTTGTCATTGAACGCACAAATCACCCAGTCGCGGTACGGCCAGACGCCCTGGTAATCGTCTTCGTGCAGGCCGAACGTGTCGGCATAGCGTGCCGCATCCAGCCAGTAGCGGGCCATGTGTTCACCGTATCGTGCCGAAGCCAGAGTTCGGTCGACGAGTTTTTTGAAGGCATCATCGGAGGTATCGGACAGATAACGGTCAACATCGTCGATGCTCGGCGGAAGTCCGGTCAGGTCCAGCGACACTCGCCGGATCAGTGTCTCGCGGTCTGCTTCGGGCATAGGCGTCAGCCCGTGGCGGTCAAGTTCCGCCAGAATGAACGCGTCAACTTCGTTGGTGATCCATGAGCTGTCCGAAACCTGCGGCAGATCGGGTTTCGTCACCGGCCGGAATGACCAGTGAGTGTCGTACTTTGCGCCTTCGGAAATCCAGCGACGAAGCAGCTCGACCTGGGCATCCGTCAGAACTTTGCCGCTATCGGCCGGCGGCATGCGGTGATCCGCGTCGGTCGACGTGATCCGCGCGATCAGTTCACTTTGCTGCGGCTGTCCGGGAACGATGGCTTTGCTTTCATACGCGGCGTCGGCCATGTCCAGCCGCAGATCGCCTTCGCGAGTGTCCCTGTCAGGACCGTGGCAGGCGTAACAGTTTCGCGAAAGGATCGGCTGGACCGTGCGAAGGAAATCCACGGGTGCCTGGCCGCAAACAGCGGGGATCGCGGTGATTCCGATGGCGAGTACCGTAAAGCACGCCAGAAATTTCGTCGTCGTTGGCATGCGGCGTTCTTCCGTTCAGGATGTCATTCGGCCGTCAAAGTCACCAGGTCCGGTTCCGGGAATGTTTCCAGCGTCAGGTTGCGAAACTGCACCTCCTGAGGCACGGAATTGGAATGAAGCTGCAGCCCGATCGGGCCTTCCTGAATCCGATCCGGTTCCGGATCACGCCAGTCGGCAATCCGATGACCGTTCAGAACCTGTCGAATGCGGTTGCCCTGCGCCAGAATCTCAATGTGGTTCCAGCCGTGCTGTTGGCCGAACTTCTGACCCAGCGGCGCGTTTCCACACCCAGCCATTGGCGGCCGAACAGGTCATAGATTCCGTATCCGGAGGGAAACATCGTCAGATGCCCGGCGTACGTATAAGGATCACCAAACTCCGGTGCGTTGCGGCCCCAGTGAGCAATCCCGGAATGCATCTCCGACTGAGCGAGCCGAAAGTCAAAGATCAGCCGGAAGTCACTGAAATGCCGCTTCGTCAGCAGGTACGTGCTGACGGGAACCTCGCTGCTGTTTCTGCCGACAATCACACCGTCTTCGACCGACCAGTACTGCTCATGTCCTTCCCAGCCTGTCAGATCGGTCCCGTTGAAAAGCGAAACTGTCTCGCGAACGCCGGTACGCGGCGGAATGTCGGGAGTATCCGGCGACGGAGATATCGTGAGCAGTTCTTCTGCCGGATACGTCTCCAGTACCAGATCGCGAAATCGAACTTCCTGCGGTTCCGCGTTGGAATGCAACTGCAGCCCGATGGGAGCCTCGTGGATCCGATTCGGTTCCGGGTCTCGCCAGTCGGCAATCAGGCGACCATTCAATACGTGCCGAATTCGGTTGCCCTGTGCCAGAATCTCCATGTAATTCCAGCCGTGCTGGTGGCCATATCGGGTTCCGAGGTCGACGTTGTCGACACCCAGCCCCTTGCGTCCAAACAGATCGTAGTAACCGTAACCGGACGGAAACATCACAAGGTGTCCGGCGTAGGTGTGCCGATCACCTTGTTCCGGAGCGACACGCCCCCACAGGGCAATTCCGGAGTGCATTTCCGATTTGGCGAGCTGAAAGCGGAAGATCAGCCGAAAGTCGCTGAACCTCCGAGTCGTCAGCAAGTACGTGCTGACCTTCACTTCGTCATCGTTGCGACCGACAATCACGCCGTCTTTGACGGACCAGTACTTCGAATGACCTTCCCAGCCGGACAGGTCCCTTCCATTGAACAGATTGATCCGTTCCCGGACGCCTTGGCGCGGCGGTATCGCCGGTGGTTCCTGAGTTAGCGGATTGCCGCCGCTTGCATCCGGAGTCAGCGCTGCTGAGGATGCCAGCAAGACTACTGTCGCCATCGCTGTCCGTCGGAAGTCGCAGCCCTGTCGCGCTTGAGCAGTATTCATGGACGCCTCACTGGATGCTTTGAGCTATGAAATGATCATTTCCAAACGCCGGAAAGATTGCAATCTGACGACGAAAATTGGCTTCGTGATGTTGATGCCCTGCTGTTGCTATTTCTGAGTAGTCCCGCAGACGATCTTCCGGAGTAGCCGGCATGGTTCGCTCCCGCACCTGAGCACGCTGTTCCGGTGTGGTATCATCGCAGCAGCAACACGGCCTCGCAGGATTTGTCGGGGATTCCCGATCAGAGCCGCCCGTCGGCAACCTGGCCGAATCCACCGCACCGGACTTCGTCATGGAAAATCACAACACTATGGACAGCATTGAAACTCTGGTTCGCGATTTGGAATCGGCACGGTCTTACACGACAACAATACTGAACACGGTGGATCCTGCTGACTGGTATCGAAGTCCGGGCGACGCGGTGACACACATCGCATGGCAGGTTGGACACCTGGCGGTCGCGCAATACCGGTTGGCTCTGGTCGTTGTTCGCGGACCGAAACCCGACGACGAACCACTGATCTCGCAGGACTTCGCAAAACGTTTCGCACCCGGTTCCGTCCCGGTTTCCAGTTTGAAAGACGGACCATCGGTCGAAGAGATTCGAGCCGTGTTTGAGCGCGTTCATACGCAGGCGGTTGCAGAAACGCGGGAACTCAATCCCAATGTTCTGGACGCCAGCGCCGGGTTCGAACACCCGATGTTCTCAACCAAAGGCGGATCAATCCGCTGGAGCGCTCAGCACGAATTCACACACGCCGGTCAGATTTCACTGCTGCGTCGTCTGCTGGGCAGAACGTGGCTGTGGTAACCAGCGATACCGGAAAGATCGTCGCGTGCGCTGGAGTGATTACGCCGACGCGCCGCGGGGGGTTGCCCAGTGGTCGTCGCGATATGTGCGACGCACCAGTGCGCTGGCTTCGTCGTCACCGGAAATCTGTTCGTTCGTACCGTCGAACTGCAGCACACGA
>JAWKUA010000047.1 GCA_041398785.1 Planctomycetaceae bacterium
GACAATCACTCCGTAGTTCACGGCGCCGAGCCAGCCGGACATGATGATGCCGACGGACCCGGCGTGAAACAGCCCGCCGATCTGAGTCGGCAGATCCCGGCTGACCTGCAGGCCTTCGAACTTGGTGCCGAACGACGCTCCCTGCATGTGCCGCGTGTAGCGACGGAATGTTCGCGGCGTGGAAACTTCGACGTGATCCAGCTTCGTTCGAACATCGGGGATGAATTGTTCCAGACAGTCCAGCGTCGTTTTCGCCAGATGATCCTTGGCGGCCTGGTAGTCGTTTTCCGGCAGATCCGCCCAGTCGCGATAGTTGGCGTTCGTCGATGAAACCACCAGCCAGCGGTCACTGCCGGGACGGGTTCGGGGATAGTAGAAACTAAACGTCCGGCTGCTGACATTCATGCTCAGCATGGCATTGATGTCGAAGCCGGAATGTTCCGAATAGAACAGCAGGTCGCCGACGCTTTCGTCGAAGCCCTCGCCGGGTTTCAACGCGATGTAGACCTGGCAACTGCTGTTGTTCAGCCGGACGGCCTTTGCATCTGCGACATATTCCGGCCGGAATTTCTCTTCGCCGACCAGATTCAGAATCGTGGTTTTGATGTTGGCGTTGGACATGACGGCTTTGCAGCGAATGCGGCGTCCGTTGACAACCACGGCCCGCACCTGTCCATCGGTGCCGACTTCGATCTGTTCCACCAGCGTTCGGATCCGAATGTCGACGCCGTTGCGGATCATTTCGGCTTTCATCTTGCCGACCAGAGCATCAGTGCCGCCCTGAAACGTGAAGACACCTTTGTGCATGAAGTTGCTGAACACGATGCCGTACGTGATGGCGGGATCTTCCAGAGTCGACCCGTTGGCGTAAGTGATCGGTTCCATCAGCAGTCGCACGACGTCGTCGCGTCCGGGGCAGAATTCTTCGAACAGTTCGCGAGTCGTCTTTCGCTGATCGTCATAGAAATTCATGCTTCGAGCGGCATTGAAAAACGCCTTCACCGTCTCCGGTGTGATTCCGAATTTCTCGATCAGGATCCTGGTAAAGTCTTCGCGGTCGAATGTTGTTCGCAGTGAGAACTGCGGGTTCTCGAAGCGAATGCCCTTCAACTGCACGATGGAATCGGCGATCTCCTGCGTCCAGTACTTCCGGCAGCTCTTGATCATGCCGATCGGAAACCCGTGCAGCGAAATATCAAAGATGTGCCCGCCGGCTCGCTTAAACCACGTCGCCATGCCGCCAAGCTGGTAGTGATGCTCCAGCAGCAGCACCGAATACCCCTGACGGGCCAGAATGTTGGCCGACGTCAGCCCGGCAAGGCCGCTGCCAATGACAATGACGTCGTATTCATCCTTCGCGTTCTTCAGGAAGTCCTTCGGCATGAACAGTCTGGTTTCGGCATGGCCAGCATTTGGCTGACGGAGTGAATTCGGCGGCTCCGCGGCCACCGCGCGCGGGAGGCAGAAGGCTACCAAACGCCGTCGCACCACTTCAAATCGTGGCCGCAATTCCTGACGGAAAGCCCCGAATCCGGACAGGCACCGGCGGCCGTCACGCTCGATTTGCCAACCTTGCGTGGATAAACCGACCGACTATACTGGCCGGTCACAGCCAACAGATTTCCGCGGACAGCTTCCGGGTTGCTCTGGTTCGGTGCCATAACACGGACCGGGAATTGCTCTTTGTTTGCGAATGCCGGGAGTCGCGGAAAAATCGGCCCTTACTAGTTGGCAGAGTGTCTTTGTGTGAGGCGGTTGTCGCAACCTGCAGTGGCGTATCGTCGGCAGTGCGGGTTTCGAAGGAGAGGTGGCAGAGTGGCCGATTGTCTGCAGCACTGGAAATGCTGTGTCCGGGTAACCGGACCGGGGTTCGAATCCCCCCTCTCCATCTTTTTTACCCGGGCTCTGTGCCGGGCCGTGCTTGATGAGCACTTCTTTTGCATGGCCCGCGCGACCAGACGATCTGCTTGCAGGCGGCAACGCGTGATCGCGATCGACTGTCGGGCCGCTTGTTTCCGTCGATTGATGACACACTGCGTCACGGGAAGTTGCGGCCGGTCGTGCGTTACACATCGCTTTGATTGATGGCATGCCGCCAAATCGGCCTGATGCACAGCCGCGACACCCGGCGAATATGGTTTGGTTCCCGGTTGTCGGAGGCTCCCCGCTTACTGTCGTCTACGCTGCACCAGTGCTCCGGCACTCGTGCCAGGCTTGAATCCGGCGGTTTTCGCGCTTAACGTGCAGTGTTCAGGCAGTATTCTGTGGGTGATTGTTTGTTCCGTGGCCCCCCTTGCCTCCGGAGTCAGATGCATGTTCCGCTCAAGTTACGGGTGTGCGATTGGTGCCGGCATTCTGTCGGTTTGTTTGCTTCTGGTCACAGGTTGCGGAGGCGATGATTCTTCCAGCACGGCCGATTCCGGTTCTAGCGGAGCGGTGCCTCCGGCTGGTCCATCTGCTGGCGGAGCTCCCAGCGCCGACAGCATGTCGCCGATGGAACAAAAGATGGCCGGCATGGATACCGGCGAGGACGACGCCGGTGCTGCTGCTGGCGGAGCAGCGATGGGAGCCGCCGGAGGATATCCCGGCGGTTCGGGCGGTGGCGGTGCAATGGGCGGCGGCGGAGGTTATCCCGGAGGATCTGGCGGTGCCGCAATGGGCAGCGGCGGTGCCGGAATGTTTCCCGGAATGGCCGGTCCCGGCGGCGGCATGGGTCAGCCCGCTCAGGCAGCCAAACCCGCACGGCCCGGTGACGTCAATCAGTGGACCAACGAACAATTGCTGGATGCCGTCCGGGAGCGTGATGTTCTGGTGAAGCAGGCGATAGAAGCCAAAGCGTCCGGCGGAGGCGGCGACACGGTTGCTCTGCTATCGAAGGTTTTGGCGGCCGCGTCGGAAGTTCCGAAGGCTCCGCAGGCCGGTCAGGGCGGCGGATATCCAGGCACAAGCGGCGCCTACCCCGGCGGAAGCGGTGCCTATCCCGGCGGAGGCGGCGGGTATCCTGGAAGCGGTGGTTACCCGGGATCCGGCGGCGGTGGTGGAGCGCCCGGCCCGGCAACGTTCCCCGGAGCACCCGGCGGCGGCCCGCCGAGTTCCGGTTCATTTCCAGGCGGTTCCGGCGGAGCGGCCACATTTCCCGGACAGCCGGGAGGTGGCGGCCAGGGCTCGGCTGTAGTGATGCCGGCGGCTGGCGAAGAGGTCAAATTCACGAAGCACATCGTTCCCATTCTGATCAGCAATTGCGGCGGCTGCCATGTGCGCGACAGCAAGGGCAAGTTCCAGATGGCTTCTTATCAGCAGTTGATGGACAGCGGGCAGGTGATCGGATCAAGCCTTGCGGACAGTCATCTGTTCGAACTGGTCCAATCAGGAAAAATGCCTCCCGGTCCCAGGCGAGTGCCGGAAGACCAGCAGCAGGTTCTGCGGCGCTGGATCGAAGAAGGAGCGAAGTTTGACGGAACCGATCCGTCGGCCGCTCTGGCATCGAACGGGGTGCCGGATTCATCGCGAAACAGCCAGCGCCTCCGGTGGGATGGCCACGAAGACCGAAGCATTGCCGTCAGCAGCCTGGAAGCGATGCTGGGCGAAGCAATGCTGAGCTACGCGCCGCAGGGAGCCGCTGCGCAGGCGACTCGCGGAGCGGCGAATGCGATTCAGTCGTCGGCGCAGGGTTCCGGCGGATCGGATGCCGGTTACCCCGGCGGCTCCGGTTCCGGCGGCTATCCGGGATCAGGCGGTGCTGCGCCAGTCGGTGGTGATCCGGGAGGCGGTTATCCCGGCGGTGGCTATCCGGGTGGCGGTTATCCGGGCTCCGGTGCTGTTCCTGGCGGATCCGGTGCCTATCCGGGCGGTGGTTTCCCTGGTGGGCAGACGGGCGGCGGACGGCAGCAGGCCGGCAAACTGTCCGACCGCGAACTGGTCGAAACCGTCGTTGGAGCTTTGGTTGAGAACAACTCCGTCCAGGCATGGACCGTGATTCAGGGAATCCTTGCCGGCATCACGAAGACTCCGCTGCCGCGAGAAGAAGTTTCCGAAATCATCATCTCCAAGGTCTTCTCCTCGGAAAAGATCAATCCGCTGATGGCGCAGACCCTGGTGATGGGAACGGTCGCCAGCGCAGGAGCTCAGCCGGAAGCCGGCGAATCAGCGATGCAGCTTCTGGCGTCGGCGTCTGCTGAAGTTTCCAGCTACTACCTGCAGCTTGGAAGCCCGGCGATTGGCAATGGGCAGCGAACGAATAATCCGGCCGGCGGCGCTGCGGGCTTTCCTGGCGGCGGCTATCCGGGAGGAAGCGGTGGTTTGCCAGGCGGCGGTTTACCTGGCGGCGGTTATCCTGGAGGAAGCGGCGCTTATCCGGGCGGTGGCGGCGCATTCCCCGGCGGTGGCGGCGCCTTTCCGGGCGGCTTTGGCGGACAGGGGCGTGCAAATGCCGGAGCCGCCGGAGGCATCCAGCTTGTTCCGCTGAATATTCCTGAATCGGCCATTCCCGCGGTCGCGGAGGTTTTGTGGAGTCCTCAGATTTCACAGACGCTATCCGGGAACCTGATTTCAGCGCCCAACATCGATCATGCGGTTCCGCTGCTGACTCTGGCGACGACGGTTCCGTCGGCCGACGTTCGCAACGCGACTTATCAGTTGTTTAAGGCGCACCATGCAGACGGGGCGGGAGCCCTGGCGAGCCGCGGGCTGTATCAGACGGTCGCGTGCGATCCCGGACAACTGGCCGTGTTGAAATCTCTGCCGCGACCGGACGCTTCGGCGCGTGCTGCGGCGGCTCCCCGCGGCCGCGGAAATCCCAATCCCGCTGCCGCTCCCGCCGCGGCTCCGACGGATACCTGGACCGACGCGACCCGGCAGTTCGTCTACGCACTGCGTGACCGGTTGCGGGACGTTTCAGATCGCCCGGAATTCGCATACACCGGTCTGCAGCCGATTCGACTCCATCGCGGGGCTCCCGATCCCGAGGCGTCGATCTCGATTTCCATCCCCAGCTCCGCCGCATCCTCGCTTGGCCCGGCGGCTCCGCCGGAAACCCGCGTCTACTATGCTCGATGCCGTGTGACCGTACAGCGCGAACGCGATCAGGAAATGATCGCCGACCACTACCAGACGCGCATCAAGGGCATCACTCAGCAGGGCCCGCAGCCTGGCATGGTGTGGTTCGACGGCGTGAAAAAGAATTCCGACGGCACGATTGAAACGATGGACGTTGTCGTTTCTCAGGACGCAGCAGCGGCGGGTGGCGGAAGCGGCGGCATCGGTCCGGGCGGAATCGGCGCGGCGGGAATCGGTGCTGGTGGCCGGCCGGGCGGACAGGCGTTCGTCATCGAAACCATCACGGTGGTGACTCGCGATCCGCAATACACCGGAACCGACGCCAAGGTCACTGCGGTCGATTCCGGCGACAAGTGATGCCCGCGTCGTCATGTGCCGCCAGGATGAGACGACGTCATGACGCGTCGCCCGCTATTTCTGCGGCATCATTTCGTACTTCTTCATTTTGTTGTAGAGCGTGACGCGGCTGATGCCGAGCTGTTTCGCGGTCTTGGTGCGGCTGAAGCTGTTGTTCAGCAGCGCCTGTTCGATGAGATCCTTCTCCGTCAGCTCAATGCAGTTCCCCAGCGACTCGCCGCGTTTGCCGGAAAAGAAGGTCGCGACAGAACCGTCATTGCCCGGACCCGCGGCGCCTTTGACGATGTTGGGCGGCAACGTGTCAATTGTCAGACGGCCACCGTCGCTGTAAATCACGGCGCTGCGGATTGCGTTTTCCATTTCGCGGACATTTCCGGGCCACGGATACCCAATCAACGTGTCCAGAAACTCCGAAGAAATTTCCACAACGTCGATGTTGTGTTTTTCCGCATGGCGATGCACGAAATACCGGACCAGCGGTTCAATATCCGGCAGGCGCTTTCGCAGCGGCGGTATCTGAAAGCTGAGCGTATTCAGTCGATAGTAAAGGTCCGGACGAAAGCAGCCGGTCTCGACCAGCGGCTGCAGTTCACGATTGCTGGCGGCAATGACGCGTGCCTGAACGTGGATCGTGCGGTTGGAACCCACCGGTTCAAATTCTCCCTTTTCGATGACTCGCAGAAGCTTGACCTGCTGTTCGGGCGTCAGCACGTCGATTTCATCCAGCAGGATGGTGCCGCGACCGGCTGCCAGGAACTTTCCGTCCTTGTCGGTGTGAGCACTCGTGAACGCGCCCTTCACATGGCCGAACAGTTCGCTTTCGATCAGGTCGGCCGGCAGAGCTCCGCAGGCAACCGTCAGAAACGGAGCGACGGCGCGATGTGAGGCTTCGTGGATCAGCCCGGCCAGGTGAGTCTTGCCGGAACCTGTTTCGCCGATCAGCAGGATCGTGACATCGTGACGAGCGGCGACTTCCAGACGCTGCAGCATGCTTCTCAGCGCCGGTGTGCGAGTCCGAAAGCGTTCCACGATCGACGGAAGCGGCGCAGCGTGGGGATCCGAAGCGTCGGCACCGGCATCTGTGACGGCCGGTTGTGTCGTCTTTGCGTCGCTGGAATCCGGCTGAGAGCCATCCGAATTCGCGATGACGGGGCGAACGCCTGTCGCGGGCGAATCGTCGAAGGAATGCAGCGCCGCGGCCGGCGGACTCATGCAGACCGTCGGCGAATCTCCGGCAAGAAGTTGCCGGGCGACGGCGGCCGCTTTCGCCAGATCAGTTTCGTCCGCCGCAAGTTCCACCAGTGCCACGCGTCCGGCCAGTTCTTCCGGAATGGTGTCGCGATTGACATCACCCTGGTTCACGACGGCGACAAAGGAAGTCCTTCGGGAATTCTGAGCCATCGCCCAGGTTCGGTCGATGGTCTGACGTCCTCCGCGGCGCAGATCGACGACAACAACGATCGGCTGACGAAGTTGCACAAGCTGAGCCGCTTCCTGCACGGAATAGCATTCCAGCAGCCGGCACTGGCCGGCCAGATGTCCGCCGATGCTGCGGACAAAGCCCGGCAGCGAACTGCACAGCACAACAAATTCAGGCGCGTCCACAGCAGATCCTCACGCAGAACACCGGGGCCGATTCCTGTTCCAGCAGGCAGATTCGGCAAAACGTCCACACGACGCGGCATTAGTAAAAATGGCGTGAGTCTGAACTTAACAAATTGAATGCCAGAGTCGGCAATTCGCCTGGTAAGCAGCCAATGACGGCAAATCGCTGAATACCGCGACGACCGCATGTTTCCGCGGTGCATCAGATGATGCCGAAACCCATCACGTCCGCTGCTCTTCCGGAGTCGCAACGGTCAGATCCACGGCATGGATCGCCGCGTTTCGCGAGAAGTCACTGGCATGCCGGGCTACACGGGCTAGGTTCGGAAAGTGACGTTGTTGTTCGCACGTCGCGCCGCTGACTGCTTCGTGGATCAGCATGACCGGGCAACAGTCCGGGCATCGAAACTTAACGACTGGAATTTGAAATGCTTCGAGCCTGTCTGACATTCATTCTTTGCACTGGAATGGCCGCTTCGGCATGCGGCCAGTTGAAGCCGGGAACTCCCGAATGGGATCGTCACTTCAGGGAACTGCGGGAACGGGTGGAGAAGTCCACGGGAAGCAATCTTCCGAGTCCGAGTGCTTCGCGTCTGAACTCACTGCGGTCGAGCTCCTCACGCTCAAGTGCGGCGTTCAAACAGAAGGCGGAGGCAGCCAGGCGGAGGTATCAGGCAGGCGCTGCTCAGCGTGAAGCCAATCGGGAAAAGGAGCGGCAGGAGGAACTGGCGAAGCTTCCCGCGAAGTACCGCAAGCTGATGGAGGAAGCTCAAAACCCGCTTCCGTTCGAACGCGACCAGGCTCCATCGGTTAAGGAGACCTTTGCGGCACTCTGCAAAGTTGCCTCGACGGCTACAAAGTTCGAACAGATCGTTCCGTTTCTGGCGGCACCGCATCGACAGAATTTCGTTCTGAAGGAAACCGGTACGGCTCCGGAGTTCTATGACTCGTCCGAAGAGTCTCTGAAGTTCTACCGCAGCTTTCTGATGGGTGTCAAAAAAATTGAACACTCCGCAGTGACCAATCCGGATTCCGACCACGCCTACCTATACGTCTGGGTCCAGCAGGAAAGCCTGGTGCTGTATCAACTGCACTACATGGGCGAGGGAAAGATGTGGCGACTCGCCGGCTGGGAAGCCCAGCTGATCCGCAACTAAGAACCCGTAACAAAACCTGCGAGAGCCGCTGAGATTTTGTTAGGGGTTCTTCGCCTTCAAACAAGCGGCCCACTGGGAGTGCGGCGACTTGTCGCCGCCTTCCAATTCACGGAACCTGCGATTTTCGTTGAAGCGAACGAAGGTTCGAAGTCCGACGCTTCCTGGAAAACCACAGCGGCGCTGAGTCATCGCACTCCAATAACTCGCTGGCTCAGGGATTCGTGCGGTTGTGCCGTACCCGTGGTGACATGTCGGCCGGTCGTCAGGACACGGCTGGCACGGCCCTGGCGCGGGGCAGTTGTTGCGCAGGAACACATCACGCCGCCGGACTCCGCAGCAACTCGATGGCTCGCTGCACGTAGACAACGCCGCTCCAGATTGTGATGACGACGGCTGCCCACAGCAGCACGTCTCGCGCGGGAATCAGCCATGGCCAGTCGATGTCGGGACTGGCGGACAGCAGGCTGGCGGTCACGGCGACACACTGCAGCGCCATCTTGGCTTTGCCGCTGATGCTGGCGGAAAAGTCCTTCCCCTGCTTTTCAAGAATTCCGCGCAGGCTGGACACGAACATTTCCCGGCCGATCACGATCAGCACCATCCAGGCATTGACTCCGGTATCGATTTCCGGGGATTCGTTGGCTTCCACCAGAAACAGAAACGTCCCGCCGACAATGATCTTGTCGACGAACGGGTCCAGGATCCGGCCCAGGATCGTCACCTGACCGTACCTGCGGGCCAGATAGCCGTCGAGCGCATCGGTGGACGCCGCGAATACGAACAGCACCGCACTGGACAGCCACCATCCGCCGGCGTCGATCATGGCGAAAAGAATGATGGCCAGCAGCAGGCGACTGACGGTGATCAGATTCGGCAGGTTCAGCGATTCCCGGCCCAGGCCTGCGGGTTTGGAAGATTCCGGAGTCGGCGGGAGATCTGATGGCATCAAGGCAGACAGTTGGCAGCGGCGACGGAAGACGGCGGAACAGTGTTCGCAACAGTGTGGTGTTCGCAGCAGTGTAGTGAGCGCGGCAGCGAGTGTCTCTGGCGGTACCGGGAATCCCCGATGTTTGCCCCATGCGATGCGGTGTCCGGCTCCGGGTGATCTGATATCCTGCGACGACCGCTTTTCATCTCCTTCACAGGCTGCCAGGCATGTCAGACATTTCTTCCGCAACGCTCGCAGCGCTCGGACGCTGCGACACGCCCACCGTGTGCAACGCCATCGAACTGTTCAGTGTGCGCCCGCGCAGTTCCGGGTACATGAACCGCAGTATTCAGGCGTGTTTTCCAAAACTGCCGCCGATGGTTGGTTTCGCGCTGACGTCGACATTTCGAGCTCTTTCGCCACCACGCGGTGGTGACGCGTACGCGGGCATGGAAGGGCAGCTTGAAGCGTTCGAGAAATCGCCGGGGCCGCCGGTGATCGTGTTTCAGGACCTTGACGAACCGTCCGCCGCCGCCACGTTCGGCGAAGTGATGTGTACGACCTACAAGGCGTTCGGCGCCGCGGGACTGATTACGTCCGGGACCGGCCGCGATCTGGACCAGGTGGAGGTTCTGGAATTTCCGGCGTTCACCAGCGGAACCTGCTGCTCTCACGGATCGTGCCACATCCTGTCGGTGAATGTTGCGGTTGTCGTCGGCGGGATCACGATTTATCCCGGCGACCTGCTGCACGGCGACTGCAACGGAATCACGACGATTCCGCCGGAGATCGCTTCGGAAGTTCCTGATGCCTGCGCGGAACTGGCTGACGCGGAAAAGATCGTTCTGGACTATGTCCGCGGCGGCCAGCCGACCGTCTCCATTTCGGGAAGCTCGTGCGGAAATGACAGCGGCATTTGCCAGACTGGGCAACCGTCTGCGAAAGTAGGCCGCAGTTCAGGTTCAGCCTTCCGTCGACCACTACACCGCCCGCTGCCCCGGGATTCTTCAACAGAGCCCGCCCGGTCTGCCTCCGAAACCAACAGGGAAATCTTCAACATGAAACGCTTACTTCTGCTGCCGGCAATCTGCCTGATCGTAGCCGTGGTACTCAGCCGACTCGATCAGACGGAACCGATTGCCCGCGCGTCCGCACCAAATGCTGTCGTCCCCGCTGAAGCGGAAGTTGTTGAAGACAGCATGCACGAATTCATGGAGTATGTCTTCCAGCCCACCTACCGCCGCCTGAAGGCGTCGATGGCGGAAGAACCGAAAGACAACAACGGCTGGAAGGCGGTCAAGTCGGATTCGCTGATCCTGGCGGAAAGCTGCAACCTGCTGTTCGCCCGCACGCCGAAGGAACATGGCGACGACTGGAACAACCACGCCGCGGAGTCTCGAACGGGTGGCGCCGCCTTGTATGCCGCCGCAAAGGACAAGGACTTTGCCAAAGCCACCGCCAGCTACAAGGCCATGCTGGAAAGCTGCAACGCCTGCCATCGTCAGTTCGAAAACGGCAAGCACATCCTGCAGCCGTAGTCGGATTCGCACCGACGTTATACCCCGAGCGGGGAAAATTGAGGTATTCTGGCTCGCGGCGGAAGAGGTGCTAAATGTATCAGTGTTCGCCGCGGCCAGTATATATGCGGGTGGAACACGGCAGACAAAGTCGCAACGGCGGTCATTCGGCAGTGATCTCTTGGAGTGCGATGATTCAGAATCGCTTTGGATTTCAGGGCATCGTCGAACTTGGCGCCATCGTTCGATTCGGCGGAAGACTTCGATTCGATGGCCAACGGAAAACCAAAGCGGCGACGAGTCGCAGCACTCCAAAAAAATGCGATTGTTGTAAGTGATCGTCAGGCGTTGGCGAGTTTGTGAACGGCGTCCCACTCGGCTTTGGTGACGCGCACGATGGACAGTCGGCTGCCCTTCGCCAGCACCTGCATGCCGCTGGTCGCCTTGTTTGCCTTCAGGACATCGCGAGTCACCGGCGTTTCAAAGATCCGGGTCAGGCGGATATCGACCATGTACCACACGGGGTTTTCCGGGGTGCTTTTCGGGTCGAAATACTTGTGGCCGGCTTCGAATGCGAAGTGATCGGGATAACCGGACTTCACGACCTCCGCCGTTCCGGCGACGACCATCGGGTCGACTCGACTGTGATAAAACAGCACTCCGTCGCCGGTGCGAATTTCGTCGCGCAGCATATTGCGAACCTGATAGTTGCGAACGCCTTCCCACGTTGTCCGCTGTCCCTTTTCCCTGGCCAGATCCTGGATGGAAAACACATCCGGTTCCGACTTGAACAGCCAGAAGTTGCGTTTCGCCGACGCCATAAAGTTCGTTCCGAAGTGTGTGTTGTGGGCATGCGATGGCTTTTGCCCGTGACCTGGCCGGATGGTATGATGGAAGATCCTACCGCTGGCTTCCATCCTGCCGCTGATTCAGAGTCTCGTCGCCATGTTCCGATATCCGTGCCAACGACTTCGACCCGTGCTGCCGACTCGCCGCGACATGCTGCGGCAAACCGCGACGGGATTCGGCTCGGTCGCACTTGCCGGCATGCTCGCGGGGCTCAGCGATCCGGTGACGGCGAAGGAAACCAGGCCGTTCTCTCCCAGAGATCCGCACTTCGACGCGAAAGCCCGCAGCGTCATCTTTCTGTATATGGACGGAGGCGTTTCGCAGGTCGATTCGTTCGATCCCAAGCCCCGGCTGGATGAGGAAAACGGGAAGCCGTTTCCGTCAAAGATCGAACCGACGCAGTTCAACAACATCGGCAATACGCTGGCCAGTCCGTGGAAGTTTCAGAACTACGGCGAAAGCGGAATTCCCGTCAGCAGTCTTTTTCCGCACACAGCCGAACACGTCGACGATCTGGCCGTGGTCCGGTCGATGGTTTCCAACTTCCCGGAACACACGAATGCGAATTACTTTCTGCACACCGGTCACGGTCAGCAGGGCCGGCCGAGTATGGGAGCCTGGTTTGGCTATGGCCTGGGAACCGAATGCCAGGATCTGCCGCATTACGTCATTCTGAACGGAGGCTTGATTCCTCCCGGCGGACTGGACAACTTCGGAAGCGGATTTTTGCCGGCCAGTTTTCAGGGTTCCGTGTTTGCCAACAGCGATCCACCGGTCTCTGACGTCAAGCCTCGCGAAAAGTCAGCCGTCCTGCAGCGAAACAAACTGGAACTGATCCGGGCACTCGATCAGGACGTGCTGCAGCGTTACGGAGCTGACGATCAGATCGAATCGGCAATCGCCAACTACGAACTGGCCGCTCGAATGCAACTGGCCGTGCCGGACCTGATGGACCTCAGCGCGGAAACTCAGGCGACTCAGGACGCCTACGGCATGTCCGACGACTTTAAGAACACGGCAACGTTCGGACGGCAGTGCCTGATCGCTCGGCGACTGGTGGAACGCGGAGTCCGCTTCATTCAACTGACCTGCCCCGGAGGCAACGGAGATCGCTGGGATCAGCACAGCAACCTGAAGGACGGTCATGAAAAGAACGCTCGCAGCGTCGACAAACCCATCGCCGCACTGCTGGCCGATCTGAAACAGCGGGGACTGTTTGACAGCACACTGGTCGTCTGGTCGGGAGAATTCGGCCGGACGCCGTTTGCTCAGGGAACCGACGGCCGCGACCACAATCAGTTCGGATTTTCGATCTGGCTTGCGGGCGGCGGAATTAAGGGCGGCACGATCTACGGCCAGACCGATGAATTCGGCTACAAGGTGGTTGAAAACAAGGTCGAGATCCACGACCTGCACGCCACAATGTTGCACCAGTTCGGCATCGACCACGAACGGCTGACATACCGTTTCAGCGGGCGAGACATGCGACTGACGGACGTCGCCGGACGCGTCGTGAAAGAGATTCTGGCGTAGAATGCAGGCCGTCATCCGGCACGCACTTCCGCGATGCCGGACGTCTTCGAGTCGGCAACCGGTCGCTTTCGCGGAGAACAATCGATGTCGAGACTTTCGGTGGTGATCTTCCTGTTGCTGCTCGATTCCGCGATGCTGCCCGGTTCGACTCCGGCTGCCGACGATGAAGCTGCCGGGCAGGCCGCAGACAGGGCGGAAGTCGAGATCGCTCGCCAAACGGTCCGTGTGCTCGTCACAAATGAAGACGGCGATGCGGTCGCGGGTGCGACGATCACGCCGTTCGGCATGAGAACGCGGCTGGAACGAGGCAGCCACTATTCCTGGGTCGCGGATCAGCACGGCAAACAGCCAAAGGTGTCGACCGACGAAAACGGCATCGCCGAAGTTGAGGTTCCGAAGTTCGTCTACGAAAAACTGGAAGTCGGTGAGATCACGTGGGTCGTCGATGACGCAAACTATGTGCAGTTCAACGGTGACCGATCCGTCGACGATGATCCGGCGAAGATCACGCTTACTCGCGGCCGCCGAATCGCTGTCTCGGCCGTCGACGCGGATACGGGAGCAAAGCTGACTGAAAATGTGCATGCGATGCTGAGCGGTTCGTGGGGCAGCGATGACTGGGCTGCCATGAAAAACGGCATGCTGCTGTCACGGGCCGTCGAAAAATCAGAGCCACGGACGCTGCGAGTTTTTCAGATCCCCGACGGCGGCCCCATTCGATTCAGCACAACAATTGATCTTTCGGACTACGGCGATGAATTGCGAGTGCTGCTGAAGGATGTGCAACTACACGCCGGCACGCGCGTGGAGGGTACCATCGACAAACAGGTTCCTCGCCCGGTCGCAAACGGTGTCGTGACGATCAGCGTGATCACGGGAAGCGACAACAATGACTGGAGGGCGAAAAGTCAGTGGGCCGACTGGACGCCGATCAGAGAAGACGGAACGTTCACGTTCGATTCGCTGCCTCGCGGCGATGTGGTTCAGATGATCGCTGTTTGTGACGGCTGGGTCAGTTCCCATCCAGAAGCGAAGGAACTGGAAGCCGCGGGGATGCCGGACAGAGATCGGGGTTTTCAGACAACACGAGTCGCTCCGCAGGTCGCTCGGCTGGAAGGCGACCGCATCTCGCCGACGGTCCGGATGGAATTAACGGCTTCCTGCCGAATCAAAGTCGTTGATGCTGACGGGATGCCGATTCCGGATGCGTGGGTGGGAATGAATCCCAATCAGATCTGGTTCGGCGGCGGCAGCCAGATTGTCGGCGACGGCTACAGTCTGCGAGTCTCGCTGTCACTGACTGAAGCTCAGCGCAATTCGATGCAGAATTCTTCAGCGTCGTTTTGGGACCGGCGAAAACTGCTGGCCGAACTCGGCATCGCGTCGCCCGCCAGCGAGCGATACATCGCCACGACAGACGCCGACGGAGTTGCGGAGATTCACACTCTGCCCGCCGGAGCGGATGACATGCCAGTGTCCGGCACAATCTCCGTTCAACATGATGACTATGAACAGCCTGTTGGAGATGACCTTCGCATTCGTCGTGAAACAACCGTCGAACTCCGTCGCGGCAACGTCAGCGACGTGACAGTCACCATGGACCGCAAAGGCACAAAGGTCATCGGCAACTGATTGCCGACATCGCATCACCGCAAAGTCACGCGCTGTGCCCTCGTGACCCGCCCGCGCCAATTGCACCTTCACGCGCAGCGGAAGGGCCGTCGCTTGCGGCTGCCAACGCGTCGCCCGCGCCTCAGCCCCTGGCACTCGCGAAGCTGCGCCGACCGGTTGCTGGCGAGACGTTCCGATCGCATCTAAGATCCCGGCCGGCATCCGATTTTTCGACAGTCGACGATTCGCCCGCGGCCATCCGGCAGCGTGCCCGGTCCCCGCGAGTCCCCCGCACAGCAGGAAGTCTTCAGCATGGCTACGAAGGTCAAAAAGGCAAATCAACTGACGCTACGAGATCGACTGTCACGACTGACGTTCATGCAGGCCTGCCGGTTGCTAAGTCCGGACGAAGAACTTGGTCGCAAGCTGATTTACGCCGGCGGTCGCCATGAATTCGATGACATTGAAAATCAGGTGTATCTCGGCGGCGATCTGCTTCGAGTCAACATGCCGCGCAATGACGCCGTCGTGACGATCACCACCCGCGCGGATGGCAAAGAACGGCTGATCTGGAACTGCACCGAATGCGAGACCGCCTGCGAACATGTCGGAGCGGCGTTGTCTCTGGTGCTGGAAGAAAAAACGGCTCTCGGACTTGCCGCCGCGCCGCCCGAACGCATTCCCGTCGCGGAACTGAACGAAGAAGCGCTCGTCCAGCGAGCACTCGCCGAACGTCTCGACCGGGCTCAAACCGAAAAGATGACCGTCAAGGCCGTTGATACCGACAGCAAGTCGCCGTGGACCGACTATCTGGTCACCAGCAAAATGACGGGTAAGACATACCGCGTGGCGTTACGAGGCACGGAATGCGGCGATTCGTACTGCACGTGTCCCGATTTTCGCAGCAACACGCTGGGTACCTGCAAGCACATTCTGCACACACTGAAAAAGGCCAGAAAGCGATTTCCGACCGAAGCGTTCAAGAAGAAGCACCGCCCGTCGGAAACCAACGTGTACCTGAAATACGGCACCGAACTGGCACTGCGGCTGGAGACTCCCGGCCGGCAAAGCCGCGAGGCGGCAAAGATCATCGGGCCGATCGCTGATGTCGACATCACCGACGTCAACGATCTGATCGGCCGCATCGATCGGCTGGAAGGACTCGGCGAAGACGTCGTCGTTTACCCGGACGCCGAAGAGTTCATTCAGCACAAATTGTTTCAGAAGCGCATCACCGAACTGGTCGCGCAGATTCGTTCCGACCCGAAAAAGCACCCGCTGCGCACGGAATTGCTGAAGACCGAACTGCTGCCCTATCAGATGGACGGCGTCGCCTTTGCCGTCGGAGCCGGCCGGGCCATCCTGGCCGATGACATGGGACTGGGAAAGACGATCCAGGGAGTCGGCGTCGCGGAACTGCTGGCGCGCGAAGCCGGCATTCAAAGAGTGCTGGTGATCTGCCCGACGTCGCTGAAAAGTCAGTGGCGCAGCGAAGTTCATCGATTCAGCGAACGCGACTGCCAGTTGGTCGTCGGTCGCGCCGACGAACGGCCGGCTCAATACGAAAGCGGTGCGTTCTTCACCATCTGCAACTACGAACAGGTGCTGAAGGACATCATGGAAATCGAACGGCTGCCGTGGGACCTGATCATTCTGGATGAAGGGCAGCGGATCAAGAACTGGGAAGCTTTGACAACGCAGATCGTCAAGAGTCTGCGATCACGGTTTGCCCTGGTACTGTCCGGCACTCCTCTGGAAAACCGCCTCGATGAACTTTATTCGGTCGTGCAGTTCATCGATGACCGGCGGCTGGGACCGGGATTTCGCTTCTTCAACCGTTACCGACTGGTCGACGAAAAAGGCAGGGTGCTGGGATATCAGAATCTGGATGAGCTTCGAGAAAAGCTGAAGCCGATTCTGCTGCGGAGAACTCGGGACAGCGTGCTGAAGGATCTGCCGCCGCGAATCACCGACATCATTCGCATCACGCCCACCACCGAACAGAAGGAACTGCACCGGGCGCACCACCGCATTATCGCGTCGATTGTCGGCAAGGCCTACATCAGCGAAATGGATCTCATGCGCCTGCGGCAGGCGCTGCTGATGTGTCGCATGGTCGCCGACAGCACGTTTCTCGTCGACAAGCAGCCGCCGGGCTACTCCACCAAGCTGGAACAACTGGATGAGTTGTTCGAACAGCTGTTCGTCGAAAACGATCACAAGGCGGTGCTGTTTTCCGAATGGACGCGGATGCTGGACCTGATCGAACCGCTGCTGGAAAAACGCGGCGTGAAGTTTGTGCGGCTGGAAGGCAAAGTGCCCCAGAAAAAGCGCCAGCAACTGGTTCACGAATTTCAGCACAACCCGGACTGCAAAGTCTTTCTGTCGACCAACGCCGGTAGCACCGGTCTGAACCTTCAGGCGGCGGACACCGTCATCAACGTCGATCTGCCGTGGAATCCCGCCGTCCTGGAGCAGCGCATCGCGCGAGCTCACCGGATGGGACAGAAGAAGCCCGTCCAGGTCTTTATCCTTGTCACCGAAAAGACGCTGGAAGAAAGCCTGCTGAATACGCTGGGGCAGAAGAAGGAACTGGCCAGCGCCGCTCTGGACTATGAATCCGATATCCGCAGTGTCGATCTGCAAAGCGGTATCGAACAGCTCCGGTCGCGACTGGAAGTCCTGCTGGGAGCGGTCGCGGAAGCGGATTCCGACGAGAGCCTGAAGCGAGAACGTGAACAGGAAGCCGCCCGTCTGGCTCGCCGAAAACAGATGGCCGACGCCGGTGGTCAAATGCTGACCGCCGCGTTCGGTTTTCTGAGTCAGATGCTGCCCGATTCCGAAGCCGCTCCGGTGTCCGAAGAAGCCGCGCGTCAGATTCGGGAACAGCTTGTGGAATGTGCGGACGTCGACGAAGACGGCAACCGTTCGCTGAAAATCAACCTTCCCGACAACGAAGCACTGACGCAGCTTGCGGAGGCTCTGGCGAAGATGTTGTCACTGAAGAAATGAAACGGTGTCCCGGCGACTCAGCAAGTTCGCCCCACACGCCGCCCTGCCAGACAAGTATCCAACCCCGTCACGCAATTTCCCGGAATCACAGGAGCCGTTGTTCTTATGGCCGCTAAGCCATCCGTCATCATCAGCGCATTCGCCGACGAAGCCGCCAATCACCGCACCGCTCTGGAACAGATGACTGCGCTGGCGGCCATCGGAATTCGCAACTACAGCCCGCGGTTTATCGATGTTGCCGGCAACGGCACCGTCGAACACGTCGTCGATCTCTCGCCGGACAACCTTCAGCGGCTGAAGGAACTTCATGCCGAATACGGTGTCAGTGTAACCAGCATCGGCGCCAGAATTGGCAAGGTGAAACTGCTCGACGTCGATGACGGTTCGCACAATAAGTTCGTGCCGATCGCCGAGTACCTCACCGGCGAAGTCGCGAAGACAATCGCCGTGGCGAAGGCTCTCGACACGAAACTCATCCGCGGCTTCTCCTTCTACCATCCGCGAGGAACGCGGGCGGAAGATCATCTGGACGCCGCCGCCGATCAAATTCGCCAGATCACGAATGCCTGTGCGAAGGAAGGGCTTGTGTACGGACTTGAGATCGAACCGAATCTCGTCGGCGAAACCGGCCCGCTGCTGGCCGAACTTGCCCGACGAGTCGATCACCCCGCTATGGTGCTGATCTTCGACGGAGGTAACGTCGCCGCTCAAAATAAGAACCCGGTGCAGGTTTTCGAAGAGTACAAAGTCACGGTGCCATACCTTGGCTGGATGCACGTCAAGGATTATCGCATCGACCCGAATCTGACGTGGACCGGCGCCGTCGATGAGGAACGTCTGAAAAACTTCGTCCCCGCCAATGAAGGTGATGCCGGCCACGAACTCATCTTCCGGGACCTGCGCGAACAATTGCCGTCGATTCAGCAGCGGCTCGACAAGCTGGGAATTCCCGGCTTCTATCTGGAAACCGAACCGCATCTGAAGGGCGGCGGGCAGTTCGGCGGCTTCAGCGGACCGGACGGGATGGGCGTCGCTGTGCGAGCACTCTGCAGTTGCCTGGACTACGCAGGCATCGGCTACAACCTCAGAACATTTGCCGACATCCGCCAGCTTCGGGGATTCTGACGTGCTGATTTCCGATAGCCCGGATTCCAGCGACGTGAATCCGCTGCAGCCCCACGATGTGTGGATGAAGAAGGCTCTTGACCAGGCTGTTCTTGCGTTCGAACAGGACGAAGTTCCCGTCGGCGCTGTAATCGTTTACCAGAACCGAATTATCGCCGAAGCGTGTAATCAGCGGGAATCTCTGAACGACCCGACCGCACACGCGGAAATGATCGCCATCACTCAGGCGGCGGAGGCTCTGCATTCGTGGCGACTGCTGGACTGCACGCTGTACGTCACGCTGGAACCCTGCCCGATGTGCGCCGGAGCGATCGTGCAGGCGCGAATCCCGTTCGTCGTCTACGGTGCGCCTGACCCAAAGGCGGGAGCCTGTGACTCGCTGTTCCAGATCACATCCGACATCCGCCTGAACCACCAGGCCGCCGTCCTGGGCGGCGTCATGCAAGCCGACTGCAAAGCCATCCTGCAGGAATTCTTCCGCCAGCAGCGGTCACTGGGAAAGAAATAGCCGGGCCGCAGTTTCCGTGCAGCCCGGCGTCGCGCGCGGGTGGCACTGATCTGACGGTTCGGACAGTGTGCAACTGGCTGTGCCAGTGCATCGACACTGACGGTTCATGCTGTGCACAGGCCAGATTTCGGCAACTGATGCCGCGTCCCGGGCTGAAACGCCTGCCATGCGAAATGCACTGGCACAGTCAGTGCCACTCTACGGAACTCCCTGCCAGTCCCACCCTTCCGAAACGCACTGGGACGGCCCGAAGTGGTACGCGAGGGAATGTGTCGCATGTGCCACCCAGCCGTTTCGTTCGCAGGAAAATGGGACGTGTTGCCTCGTCCAGCACGAAAGATTCTCACCTGGCGTTCGGCATAAAACGTGTACACTGCGAACCTGCGAGGAATGCCCGAACACGAAACAGAGGAACGTATCATGCAGCGTCGAAAATTCCTGATGACGTCCGCAGCAGCTGCGGTCATGGCTGGAAGCGGTGCGGTCCGTGCCGCGTCCACAGATGAACGCGAGTCGGTGTCCATTCCGAAAATCGATACGCATCAGCATCTTTGGGATCTGCAGAAGTTTCAGCCGCCGTGGCTCAGTTCCGCACCGCAGGTACTTTCGCGAAGCTATGTGACCAGTGACTACGTTGAGGCAACTCGCGGGCTGAACATCGTCAAAGCCATGTACATGGAAGTCGATGTCGCCGTTGCGGATCAGAACCGTGAAGCTC